>JAILEL010000275.1 GCA_024687845.1 Eubacterium sp. | reverse complement strand
ACTACTACATTTATCATCAGTTCAGAAATCTATAATAACCTTCTTATGGACAGGCTTAAGATTCTCAGCTCAAAGGATATGCTTACAGGTGTTATGAACCGCAATGAGATGAATAATTATGTAGATAAGCTTAGTGCTGTTGAAGACTCTGAGCCAATATCTGTTGGAACAATATTTACTGACCTTAATGGTCTTAAGATTGTAAATGATGAACAAGGTCATGTTGCTGGTGACAAGCTTCTTAAGGCTGCTGCCAATGCGCTTGAAGAAGTATTTGATGAGAGCTGCATATTCAGAGCTGGTGGTGATGAATTCACAATTATCGTTATAGGTATTAGTGAAGAAGAGCTAAAAAAAGATATTGAATTAATCAGAGAAGCTGAAGAAAAATATGATGTAAGCTTTGCAATTGGAGCAAGCTTTGAGAGCGATAGAAAGAACGTAAGAGCAGCACTTAGAAAAGCCGATGAAGAAATGTATGCAGATAAGAAGCGATATTATGAGCTGCATCCAGATAAAAAGAGATAATGCTATTTAAGTTTTATAAGATTAGTCTACTGGGGACGGTTCTTTATGAGTTAGAAAGAACCGTCCTTTTTGGTAGTAGAAGGATTATGAATTCTAGATTAATCATGTCATAATTAATGAAGTTGGTTATGCATGACTTAAACGAGGGTAAAATGGCCGGAATACAAAATAGTATAAATAAACGTAATATTTTACTTATTGAGGATGACTATGCTCTTGCAATGGGAACTACTTATACTCTTAGAGCTGAAGGCTACGAGGTTCTTCATGCAAAGAAGCTTTCTGAGGCGTGGGACATTCTAAGGGATTGTGGATACATAGATGCTTCGCTTTCTGAAGATAGTGATATTCCAGCTCCAGAAAGCAGTATGTCTGACAATCCGAAAAAAAGAAAGATTAACTTGATTCTTCTTGATGTAATGCTTCCTGACGGAGATGGATTCACATTTCTGGAAGAACTTGTTAAAAGAAATATTGACATTCCTGTTATTTTTTCTACAGCAGTTGGTGATGAGGCAAATATTGTGAGAGGGCTTGATCTTGGCGCAGATGATTACATAACTAAACCCTACAAGGTTAAAGAGATGCTGTCACGTATCGCTGCTGTTCAGAGAAGACAGGAGAGAGCTGAGAAAATGGTGGCATCTAATAGTAACTCTTTCGTTGAGACCAGTAAAGTAAAACAATCCCCTACAGAAGAGATTGCATTTGGCAGACATAGATTCAGCATAAATGCATTTCGACTTTATAGGGATGATGAGGCTGTGGAGTGTACACCTGCAGAGCTTAGACTACTTAGAGAATTCCTATATAACAAAGGAATTGTAATCACGCGAAATCAGCTAATGGAAAGACTTTATGATACGGAAAATGCATTTATAGATGATAATACTCTTTCGGTTTATATTAAGAGACTCAGAGATAAGCTGGGAGAAGATGCATCATTTATTAAGACTGTGAAAGGTGTCGGATACCGGTTTGAGGATGATTGACAAGGAGACTTATCAAAATCCGAATCACTATAATTATGAAAAGTAACTATGAGAGAAATAACTTCATACGAAGATTCTGGCTGATGGCAGGTGCATTTCTTGTTATCAGCCTGCTTTTGATGTTTTTTATATATTCGGGCAGTGACGGGGCTATAAAGATTTTTATCGTAGTTCTTGCAATTCTGGAAATTATTATGACGATAGTCCTTTTTTATGTTGCAAAAAGGGATGTTGATAAGGCATATATTTCTATTGAAAAAGCATCCGATATGATGCTGGATATGATAGAGGGCAGAGATACAAAGCCATATCCGGAGTTAGAAGAAGGAACTATTGGAATCCTGTATGCTAATTTTGACAAGCTTGTAAATATGTTCAGGGAAGGAAAGAAGAGGGAACAGAGTGAGAAAGAATATCTAAGAGACGTTATGTCAGATATTTCCCATCAGCTGAAAACTCCTCTTGCATCAATGGAAGTATTTGTGCAGCTTTTATTAGATGATAAGGTGACCTCTGAACAGGAGAGAAAAACTATTCTGACAGAGACAGGAAATCAGGTTAGCCGCATGGAGTGGATGGTACTTTCTATGCTGAAGCTTGCAAGGATAGAAGCGGGAGCGGTTACATTTGACTTAAAAGAGGTTAATCTTAGAATGGTGCTTGAGGAAGTGAGAGGAGGAATACGATATCTCATAGATTCAAGAAATCAAAAGCTTACGATAGTCTGCCCGGAAGATGTGGTAATAAAAGCAGACTCTGACTGGTTAATAGAAGCAATAATCAATATAGTAAAAAATGCTTCAGACTATTCTGAAGATGTATATAAAAAAAATAGTACGGACAATATTAAAAGTAATGAAATTATAATAGAAGTTGAGCAGAATAGTGTTTTCACTCGTATCTATATCAGAGATCATGGAATCGGAATGACTGAGGAAACTATGACTCATATATTCGAGAGATTTTACCGGGCAAATAATGAAGTTAATCCAAACAGTGTTGGAATCGGACTATCACTTTCCAAGTCAATTGTAGAAGGAATGGGCGGTAAAATATCAGTGGAAAGTATAGTAGGAGAAGGCAGCTGCTTTAAACTTCAGTTTTGATAGAATTTGGAGACAAACGTGAATAGAAAAGAACTTGAAAAAAATGCATACTATGCGTTTCTTAAGCTTGTTAATGACAATGAAAAAGAGCATGTTAAAGTATATAATAAAAGACTTCTTAAAATGCGGGAAAAAATAGGTGATACTATTCTCGCAGCTAAGTACGGTAAAATTCCTAAAAAGAAAGTAGCAAAAGAGTACAAACTAACTCCAGAGTTCAAGGAAGAATATGAGAAGAGAGTCAAGCTTTTTGATAAGAATAATCCTCCACTTGAATATGAGGAGATTACAGAATTAAAAGGAAAGCAGCGTATCAGATATAACCGATGTAAATCCACTCTGATTAGACTTGTTGAAGAGGGAGAGACTAGTTTTACATACTCCAAGATTGAAAAGGAAATGAAGAAAGACCGTTTAGAGGAATTCTTTACTGATCCATGGGTTAATGAACTGATTAATAAGCTTTATGATGAATATGAGAAGAAACTAATAGGTAAGCTTTCTAATTATCTTGGTAATGATAGAATATATGTTCGAAAGGGAAAAGACAGAAGAGAAGAGCTAAATGCGATATATCTTGAAGAATTACTGAATATTACAGTTGAAAATGGATTTAGTGATGCACTATATATCATAGCAAACTGTCCGATTTCCCTTCAGTTTGAAAATGAGCTTACAGCTATGTATTATAATGCTTCTTCAAAACGTATATCTAAGCTCAGCAATACCCTTTATAAAAATTCCGGAATCAGACAGGAAATAAAGAAGGTTTTCAGAAAAAAAGCAAGACAGCTTACAGATGAACTTGTTCTCAAGTTAGATAGAACTTTTAAATATAATAAAGTTCTGAATTATATTTCAGAGAATCCATATTATAAAAATCTGATAAAGGCAATGGATGAGAGGAGAAAGCAGGAACAGCTTCTTCTTAAAAATATAGTAGATCATGTTCCGGATAATTACATTTATCTGTATCCTGCAACTAGAATGATGCAGAGACATTTTGTTCTTCATATAGGTCCAACAAATTCTGGAAAGACTTATGCTGCAGTAGAGAAACTGATGAACAGTAAAAATGGAATCTACCTTGGACCTCTTAGACTGCTTGCTTATGAACAGTTCTGCCGCATGAATGAGAAGGCAGGAATATGTAATCTAATGACTGGAGAGGAACAGATTGTCATAGGAGATGTTCCATTTCAGGCATCTACTATTGAGATGCTGGATGTTAACAGGCAGTATGAATGCGCAGTCATAGACGAGGCACAGATGATAGAAGATGAATTCAGAGGAGGCTCATGGACAAGGGCTCTTCTGGGGCTCAGGGCTGATGAGATTCATGTCTGTGCTGCCATGCATGCAAAAGATATTCTTATTAAAATAGTAGAGTCCTGTGGGGATACTTATGAAATAGTAGATCACAGTCGTCTATGTCCACTTAAACCGTCTGCTGAGCCTTATTACCCTGAAAAGGTTGAGGCAGGTGATGCGCTTATTGTTTTCTCAAAGGTTAAGGTAAGGTCACTTGCTGCTGAGCTTCAGGGTAAGGGAATAGAAAGCAGCGTTATATATGGTTCACTTCCTTATGATGTAAGACATAGTGAAGCGGAAAAATTCGCTACAGGAAAAACAAAGGTGCTTGTAGCTACTGATGCAATAGGAATGGGACTTAATCTGCCAATCAAAAGAGTTGTTTTTCTGGAAACAGAGAAGTTTAATGGTCGAAATGTAAGAAATCTTACCAGAAGTGAGATTCAGCAGATTGCCGGAAGAGCCGGGCGCTGTGGAATATATGATGTAGGTTATTATGCAGGTGTAAATTCCAGAAACTTTGAAAAAGAAATAAAGCAGATTACAAAAGCTCGTATCTCTTTTCCGGAAACACTGATAGGTATTGATTCAAAACTATCAGACATTATGTCTAAATGGAATGAGATAGGGGATAATGGTTTTTATGTCAAGGACTATTCTGATCGTGAAATATCCCTTGCAAAAATATTGGAAAAATATACAAATGATAAAGAATTGATTTATAAATATATCATGATCCCATTTGATGAGAGAAATCCGGATATAATGGATTACTGGCTGGAGCTTTTTCAGGAGTATCTAATAGATGGAACTATAAGAATAGACATTCCTGACACCTATAAGAATCTTAAAGATAACGAAGACCTTATAGAAGCAGAAATGGCATATGAACGATTTGATTTTCTGTATCAGCTATGCAGAAAGTTTGAATTTAACGATTATCTGGAATCAATAACACACATTAAGAATGTTATCTCCAGGAGAATTATTAAGTATCTGAACGATACTAAGTTGCAGCCCAAAAGATGTGCTAAATGTGGTCGTATAATGCCTTGGAACAGTCCTTTTAAAACCTGTTATTACTGCCATAGTTAGAAACTTATTATTTTCATTACGAGAACGTATCTTACAAAATTGTAAGATACGTTCTTTTTATTTGTCATGGGATTGTAAGATGAGGATGATACAATGGTTACAGTTGGGATACATGTATTTTCGAGACTGGATAGTTAAAATCAGGAGGATAATGATGAGTAATATTGTTGAGATGAGAGGCGTTACCAAAATATATGGAGAGAAGGAAAATCAGGTTCTGGCACTTCATGACATCAATCTTGATATTGAAAAGGGAAGTGTGGTTTCGATTGTAGGAGCTTCTGGAAGTGGTAAGTCAACGCTTCTTAATATAATGGGTGGTGTTGATACTCCTTCAGATGGAACTGTTTATGTAGATGGCAAGGAAATAACCAAATATAACGATGATGAACTAAGTATTTTCAGGCGTAGAAAGGTTGGTTTTATCTTCCAGGCCTATCATCTGATTCCTGTTCTTACGGTTGAAGAAAATATCAAAATGCCCGTTCTTTTAGATCATAGA
Organism: Eubacterium sp.; assembly: GCA_024687845.1. Next base: position 10,815 of record JAILEL010000275.1, on the reverse strand, counting down.
AAACCTGATAAGCAGTATATTGACCATATTATCGAAATGCTTGGACTTACAGAAAGAAGACGACATCTTCCTAATCAATTGTCCGGTGGTCAGCAGCAGAGGACTGCAATTGCAAGAGCGCTTGCCAATAACCCGGCACTTATCCTTGCAGATGAGCCAACAGGAGCGCTTGATTCCAAGAATGGGCAGGAGGTTATGGATCTTCTGATGAAATCAGTTCAGACAATTGGCCAGACCCTCGTTATCATAACCCATAATATGGACCTGGCACGCGAAGCAGACCGTATAGTAAAGATAAAAGATGGAAAGATTGAAGAGTGAGTAAAGAAAAGATGGAAGATTACAGAGAACTGGGAACTAAATATCTAAGTCGAAATAAAAAGAGATCCTTTATTACCGTATTGGGGTGTTTTATAGTTGCGACTGGTCTTTTTACATTTCTAAACACCATGGTCTGCTGGGTTGAAAAATGCAGGCTTGATGCCCGTAAAGAAGATGATTATGAAATCGTTATTTTGACAGAGGATAAGGACAAGATTGAGCAGATAGTAAATGAAGAATTTGTCACTTCAGCTTTTATTGGAAAAGAATATTCCTGGCTTGAATCAGATGAGAAAAATACTATTTATTCAAATGCTCTGCATATAAATGTTAAAGAAAAACTGCTTATAAATTATTATTCAAAATATATAGCTAAAACGTATGCTGTTGAAACTGAGATGAATGACCTTTTGGCCTGGTCATATCTACAGGACGAAGAGGGTGTAGGGTATCTGTTGATTCTCGGGGGATTTTTTATAGCATTTATTCTTGCAATAATAGGAGTTGGAGTGCTTAGAAATAACATTTCTATTTCTGCTTTGGAAAGGGTAAAGGATTATGGAAATCTAAGGTGCATAGGAGCAACTAAAAAGCAGATCAAGGCTATTGTATATAGAGAGTCATTTTTCCTTGAATCAGTTGGAATAGCTGCAGGAGTTTTAATGGGATTTCTTCTGAGCATACCAATCTGCAACTCGCGTAAGCTGCAGTTTCCGATAGGCTTTCATATAATTCCTGTTATTATTCTCTGTATAGCCTTCTACGGTGATATGTATTTCGCAATAGATGACGGGTTGAAAAAGGTTCTGATGGTTAGTCCGGCAGAAGCGGTTAAAGGAAATTACAGGATTAAGGCGAAAGGTATAAAACGCCGAAGAAGCGGAATATGGGGACTGATTTTTGGGGTTGAAGGAGACTATGCCTATAAGAATATAAAGAGAAACAATGGAAGATTTATAAAGACCGTTATAGCTATGGCTTTTGGAATGATAATAGTTGTTGTAGTAGGAGGAATGCTGGGGCAGGTTTTCAACTTCTATAAAACAATGGATGAATTAACGGGATATTATCAGCAATATATTTACTGTGAGCCAGATTATTTTAAAACTATAGGTGAAATCCAGGCTGATCTATATTCACCTGAGGCATTTAAGATAATAAGTGATGCAAAAGGTATAGAAAGCCCTAAGTTTCTTTATTTCTCAACTTTATATACGGCAGAAGACAGATGGGTTTATAAAAATGTAAATGAAAGATATTATAATGAATCAGTGGAAGGGAATCTTCTGGGAATTGCAGGAACAATCTGGACTGATGAAGAAAAAAAGAACTTTATAGAGGAAAAAAACGAATCTGGAAAAACCCATTTGGAAAGCTGGAGAGAGCTGCATCCAGAAGCTGGAGAAAACGAATATCCATGGACATTGGAGGAAAGAACGCGAAAAGAAGAATATGAAAAAAGAAAAAAATATAGAGATGAAGAAAAAGGACTGGTGGATTATGCAAGTCGCGAGACTTATGATGAAAAATCTCAGAGATATGAAATAGATAATATTGAATTCCAATATTTATCAGACTCCAAATTAGACATATATGGATATGATGAAGAAGACTATGAAAGATACAAAGATAGACTCCTGGAAGGTACTACGGATCTTTCGGAAAATGGAATACTTCTTATTAACCAGGCAAAACTGGAGAACGAAGAGGCATATGAATCTGAAGCGATACTTCTTGAAAGAGAAGAGTATAAGTTTCTTGATGTAAAGGTTGGAGATGAGATTACAGTAGTTGATCCAGTAGAATTGAATAATCTGATTCAGGAAGAGAAAAAGAATGCTATAGAATATGACAATTCAATAAAAAAACTTTCAGATGAATGGATAATTGAACATAAAGATGAAGTAGATGAAGAGGGAAAACCTGTTCTAAGTCCATATGATTCATATAGTAACATAATAGGAAATAGTAGAAAAGAAGCGTGGATAATCAATTCTGCAAGAGAAAAGCTTGTGGAAGAAGGAAAATGTAAAACATTTAAAATCGAGGGAATCATAGATGGAGATCCCAACTGGACATCTGGTATTCCTACAATTGTTGTCCCACTCGATAAGTATTACGAGATAACTGGAAAAACTGAATCTGATTATAATGGTATGAAGTTTCATGTCAGCAATAAATTCAGCCGGGATTTTGAAAAGAATGAATTCAGAAATGCAGTAGAAGAAAAGTATCAATATTATTACGATGGCATGGATGAAGAATATCCAAAATACGATTCTATTACTTCATCGTATCTTAGTGGGATTGAAATGATAGCAACTAATGTAAGATACATTCTGGAAATTGTTGCTATTTTGGTCGTGCTGATAATTATCAGTCTTCTTAATACCATGAACGTTACAATCAGTGGACTTCAGACAAGAAGAAATGAATTTGCACAGCTAAGGTCACTTGGAATGACGAAAAAAGGTCAGCTGAAAGCTGTAATGCTTGAAGGAGGAATAGTATGGATAATATCAACTTTACTAGGGCTCTTTCTAGGTCTTGGCATAGAATATATTCTTCAAATTATGCTGGTGAGGTTGATCATTAATTCAGATATGTATATATTCTGGCCGGGAATACTGATTTCTTCATTGCTGGGATTAATAGTGTTATGCGGGTCAAACTATGTTTTCTTTAAGCAGATGAATCTGAATATAGCAGAAGAACTGACACGTTCTGGAGAGTAAGAGGGGGAAATAACATGAATAAGAAAAAAATAAGTTTGTGTGCTTTAAAAAGTATGAGTATATTTTTAATAATATTCCTGATAATATCGGCTGCTTTTGCATCGCCTATAAGTTCTTATGCAATGACGCCCAGAGTGATGATGACTGAATATTCAATAGACAAGAAGGACATATATCCTGGAGATACATTTACAATAAAGTTTAAACTCAAAAATACATCTAAATATAGAATAATGAATCTAAAATGTACTCTTGTTTTGGGGAGTGAGTTTTTACCTGTGGATGGTGTTGGTACCGGATACCTTGAAGAAATCGAGGGAGAGTCAGAAGAGGAAATGTCCTTTAAGCTTGAAAGTGTTAAGGGGCTGTCTGAAAAAACTTATAATATAAAAGTAAAAACGGAATATGAGGACTGGGATGGAAGCTATAAGGCAGAGGATACTATTTATATTCCTATAAAGCTTAAGACAGAAGTTCTTATTTCAGATACCTATGTTGCAGAAGAGGAGATTCATCTAGGTGATACTATTGAAATCGTGTCGACTATTAATAACATAGGATCGGCAGATATATATAAAGTGACAGCTCAGGTAACCGGACACAATATATCAGATGCAACGAGTTATATTGGAAATATCAAATCAGGAAAAAATTCAAATGTAGACATTATAACTAAAGCCATAGCACATGATGATTCAAGAGATGCAACTGAATATGATAATGATCTGATAATTAGTTATGAAGATATTAATGGGAATAAATATACGGTTCAGGAAAAAATGGGAAATATAAATGTTCTCGAGCAGGATTTTTCAGATGTGATCAAGGTAAAGGAAGATACGACAAAGCATCTTACAGCAGCAAATAAATTGGAAATTGTTATTGCAGCTATTGTGATTCTGATAGTAGCGTTGATAGTGAAAAGAAGGCTGAAGAGAAAAAGACTTGAGAAAGAATTCGATTAGTAAGGTGCAGTTATGAGAGATTTGTCTCCTGTCTCATAAAACCGTGAAAAGTAACATTTCTTTAATGGAAATGAAGAAGGAAGATATAATGAGGAAAAAATATGGGATATATAATAAGACTTAGTCTTGCCAATATAAAACTTAGGAAGCTGAGAACTGCGCTAACTATAATAGGAATAACGATCGGCATCATGTCCATTGTTACAATGCTTACAACAGGAATGGGAGCTAAAAAAACAATGATGGATGAGGTGGAGAAGTCGGGAAGCGCAAAAGAGATTTTGATTTTTCCTCAGAATACTATGAGAAAGGATCAGATTCTTACAGATGCTATAGTTAAGAAAATTGAGAAACTGGATAATGTAGAAGCTGTATATCCGGTTATTTCAATAGAAGGTGATGAGAAGATAATTGGTTTTATGAGCTGGAATTCTATATATGGAGTTCCGACTGAATATATGCAGTCTTTAAACTTAAAGGAAGGAGAAATCCCAAAGAAAAATGGCTCGAGACCTGAACTACTTATAGGTAATGGAGTGAGAGAGTCATTATATAATGTAAAAACATGGCAGCAATTTAATGAGAGCGTTAGAGGAAATGAATCACTAGTGGGTAAAAGAATGGATTTTAGTCTGAGTGATTATTATATGTCTGTGGTAGATGATCTGGAGAAACTAGAAGAATCAGATGATGTAAATCATTTGGAGGATACTACTGAGTCAGATACATCAGAAGAATTGGATGACGATACGAAAGGTGACGATAATGAGAAAACACCTTCTGGGGATTCAGAAGAATCAGAGTCAGATATTTCTTCTTCAGAAAATAGCAAGAGCAAAAAAGAAAACGGTGAAAATAGCGTTGATAGTGTAGATGACAGTGAAGAAAACAGAGAACCTTCGGTTCAGAAGCTTCGAATAGTCGGAGAAACAGATAATGAATATGATTATAGCTTGTATACAGATATCGATTCACTCAAATTATATCTTAAAAGACAGTCGAAAAATGGACTGATTCCAGGTCAGCCACTGGATAAAAACAATCGACCATATTCTACCTGGGCATATAGCAGACTGATAATAAAGGTAGATAAGACAGAAAACGTTGAACATGTATCAAAGGTTATTAAGGATATGGGCTATCAGGTTCATAACAATCTTGAAGCATTTGAGAGTGTTAATAGAACTGTAGATATGGTCCAGTTCATACTTGGAGCGATAGGCCTGATAGCAGGTATTGTTGCAGTGATAGGAATTATAAATACTATGATGACGGCGGTATACGATAGAGTAAGAGAGATAGGACTCTTGAAAATGCTAGGTTCAGATAGTGATGATATAAGTTTCATGTTTCTTTTTGAATCGGCGCTTATGGGATTTGTTGGTGGAGTTTTCGGAGTTATATTGTCATTAATAGTGAATATTTATATAAATAATAAGCTTGTAGTATTTATGAAAATGCCTGAAGAGACCTGGATTATGAATACACCTGCGTGGCTGATTCTTCTGGCAGTAGCTGCATCAGTATTTGTATCCGTATTAGCAGGTGCCTTCCCGGCAAGATGGGCATCCAGAATAAAACCGCTCGAAGCAATTGCAGGTTAGGAAATAATTATTTTTATATCAAACCAATGATACTTATCAATGCTTTTTGCGAAGAAATCTCAGAGTCTGAATATTGGTGGGGATGTATATTCTACTGAGGTTTATTCTTATACTTATAAGAAGGTCAATAAAATCATTGTTTCAAAGAAATATCTTAGCGAAGAGGATACTGTACTGATCGTGGATGATTTTCTTGCTACCGGAAATGCTATGAAGGGATTATGCGAGCTTTGCAACAAGGCAGGTGCCAAGATTGCAGGCATAGGATTCTGTATAGAAAAAGGATTTCAGAGTGGCAGAAAGAAGCTTGAGGAGCTGGGATACGAAGTAATGTCCCTTGCTATAATCGAAAGCATGACAGATGATGGGCAGATAACTTTCCAATCTGATAGCTTCTAAGAAGCCTAAGCTTCTCAAGATAACGAAAAATGCGTCTTCGGTAAAAATCAAATGGAATAAAATACCGGGTGAGATTACCGGATATAAGATTGAGATGAGTACATCAGCCGACTTCACAAAGGGCGTAAAAAGAATAATCATAAAGAAATCTGGCGTAACCAATCACAAGTTTGGTTCGCTAAAAAAAGGCAAGACATATTATTTCAGAATCAGAGCCTACAAAAATACCAGTGAAGGCGTGGTATATTCAAAATGGTCAACTATTAAGAAGGTTACTATAAAGTGAGTGTTATGAATTGTCACGTAAGATAACCTAAGATGATTGACGAGCTGTATGACGGTACATATCAGATTACCGTTGTTCAGCTCGTTTTTTATTATATTTAATCTCATTGATTTTGTCAGAAATTATGATAAAATTGGCACATGGTGCTGATACCAAGCATATTTTTCTAGCAGTAATCCTAAAGTTTTTATTCTAATAACTGTAATTGCAGTAATAATTGGGATATCTGTCGGGGATAAAAAATCAGTTGTAAAAGTAAAGGATAATCAAGATGTTTGAGAATGTTGATTTAGATGAAATATGGTTAAAAATTGACGAAAATGAAAAGGATGAATGGGGAGTATTAGCTGATGAAGTAAAAGAATATGATTGTGGACCATTAGATGACGAAACGATTAAAAAAACAGAAGAACAATTAGGATTTAAACTCCCTGAATCATATATATATTTAATGAAAAAACATAATGGCGGATTATTATCAAAGACTTATTTGGCAATGAAAAACACAGATGGTTTCTGGGATTTAGAAGGAATATATGGAATTGGCGAGAAAAATTATTCAATAAATCAGCAAAACAATAATAAAGTAGATTTTGAAGAGAATCTTATATCAATTTGTTCATCCAATTCCGGACACTCTAATATATATTTGGATTATAATGAATGTGATTCACAGGGTGAACCAAGAGTAATTGCAATAGATAATGAATTAAGTATAGATGATCTGAATGTAACCCCATATGTTTTAGCAAAGAATTTTGAAGATTTTATTTCAAGACTATGTGATTATGATGATGAAGAAGAAATACACAAACATGACACATTAGAATATTTTAAACCGGATGATGCTATTCATAAAGCAGTAAAAAAATATGTATTACTATATAATCAAATGTGGGCGTATATAGCAATACCTATAATGACAATAGTATCAATATTAATTCTTATAAGGATGACCAGTAAAATGTCATTATTAGTATTTATACCTATTGTCTTAATACCTTTTACTATATTTTTGATTATTGGTAGTATGATCATAACAACAGATATATTAAAACGAGAATATAAGTGTTGGTATGATGTAATAGAAAATATTACCGTTGAAAACGGAGTTACAACTTATAAATTAAAAGAAACAGAGAGAAAGATGGATTTTATCGTAAGGAAAAAAGATAAATTAGAAATTGGTGATAAATTATTATGTATTAGTGAAGGCTATGCCTTTAAATACAATCAATATAACTAAAGATTCACCTACAGAATTTTGATGTTAGAGCAGGTTTTCACCTGCTCTAACAATTTTATACAAACAATTTTTTGCAGATTTCAGTTTTGGTTCAATTATTCTGGCAGATTAATTGTTACAGGTTCAGTTACAGGTTCAACAGTAGTAGTATTTTTTCCACTGGCATCCTGCATATCTATTACTTTTTCAATAACAAATGTTATCTGAGATATACCATCTGCCCATTCACTGGAGTAGTCAATACCTGTGACTTTTCCGTACTCCTCCAGTAAAGATGCTTTATCATAAAGTGGTGCAGTAAAACGGTCGACAGGTGCTTTTCCATATGGAGTATCTGTTTCGCTTCCATCACCGGGTTCGTTGCACATATACATAAGATAAGTATTTCCAAGATCGTCCCAGGCCTTGATTCTAAGGAATCCACAATATTCTATGCCTTGCTCTTCGCATGTTTTATTGATGAGGTCCCAATCATCACTGTAAATCCAGTCTCCATGGAATTGAAGTCCGGTAGCTCCCATTGAATAGCTGTCTATAGACATATATTCGTACACTCCATCCAGATTATATTCGCCGCTTCCACCATTCACGCTGATCATTTCGCGCTGGGAATCCTCAAAATTTCCATCAAGCTTTGTTATAAAGGTGTAGGTATCACCATAATCCTCACCAAGATCAATGCTGACCTCAATGATACTATTTAATGGATCCGGAAGAGTTTTTTCATATTCTTCCCATTCTTTCTTCCATTCCTCAATCTCTTCCTCAGAAGCATTTGCAGTTAGCGGTGTATCTCTATGAGGAGCATTCGGATCATTTCCTTCCATAAATGCCTTAGTAGTATTTGGAAGTATAAAAAAATCAAGATATAGAGAATTACCTTCTACTTTGTAGTCATTTCCCCAGCTGAACATTTCTATACCATCAAATGTTGTTTTAAGAGAAATACCACTGTATTCAGTAGCAGTCCAGCTTACACCTTCAGAAACGCCCTGATCAATTTTTGTTTTTAATGCTTCTAGATCAGGGGCATTATCAAAGTTGAATCTGACTCCTATCTTAAAATCTGTTATATCGTTACTTATACTTACAATTTCTGCATTTGCATATCCAGCTTTTTCAACCTTTTCTACCAGCTTTGCAGCTCCATCAGTGTTTTCCTCCAAAACAGCATCCTTAGCATTGTCATTAACTACATCATAGGTGATTTTGCCGCCGGTTTCATCATCATATATTTCCTTTGTAACCTTATTACCTTCCTCTGAAATAACCTTTGATTCTGAAGATTTAACTCTAAAATCATTTTTGGTATTTTTTCTGTAGAAAGCAGCTGCATATACTCCTCCTCCGATAGTAAGACATCCAAGCATAATTACTGCTGCACGCCCCATCCATGTTAGAGCTTTGCTATGATTATTTTTATTTTTTGAATGTAGTTTTTTGGATAAACGTTCATTAATTCTTTTGATTTCGATTTCAGATAAACTTTCTTCTTCAAATTCACTGAAATCAGTATCTATATCATTTAAAATGTTATATATATTCTCCATATATTTTCTCCTTAAATATGACTTAAAGTATTACTCTGTTTGGAGTATACAGTTTTTGGAGCTTCCGTTTTCCTCTTGAAGTATGGTTGTAAACTTGAGATTTAGGAAGATTCATATCTTTACTTACTTCATCAACACTATCGCCATCCAGATATATTCTTCTGAAGATTTCCTGGTCTTTATCGGAGAGACAGGATAACATTTTTTCAGCTTCACCATCTATTGCTTCTTCTATATCTCTAAGTCGACCATCTGTTGCGCCAAGATCGACAGGCATTTCGTCCAGAGACTCAGCTGATATATGCATTTCCCGCTTGGATGCTCTTAGATAATCGATAGCTCTGTATCGTGCAATGGCGGCAATCCAGGATTTGAACTCACAACGGGATTCATCAAAATCTTCTGAGTGCTCCCAAACCTTAAGTAGTACATCATCGAAACATTCATCGACCTTATCAGGAATAAGATAAAGCTTTTTTCGAAGTATTGAATATAGAAGCCCTCCATATCTTTCAACAACATACTCCAGAGCACGTTCGTTCTTAGCTCGAAGCTGTTCTATATAGTTATCATCATTTATTCTTCTTTTATTCACACCTTCACTCCTTAGCAAATACTCTTTAATTATTTTTGTGTCATAAATGATATCATTTAATAATATATACGAAGATTGTTTCAGAAGTTTATCATTTTAATAAAAATTTTCCCCAATATTTACTAATATGCAACGAGATACATTGGAATGCAACAAAATGAATAAAACAAAAACAGCCATAAACCCTTATTTTTAGCGGTTTGTGGCTATTTTTCTTCGTTAGCTCCCGAAGGGACTCGAACCCTCGACCTACTGATTACGAATCAGTTGCGCTACCAACTGCGCTACGGAAGCAAATTCTTTTATATTATACAATCAATAAAACTAAGACAGTATATCATAAAAAAAAGTATAAGGCAAGGTGGCGTTTATGTGAAATAGTCACACCTCCGGCCAGTTAAATGGTCGGGGTAACAGTGCAGAAATAATTAATGAAACAGATGTAGCTGACTGATTCGACTTATTTGATTGCCTTAAGTGTAAAATATGGTAGAATTGGCTTAGTTTAAATTCACTTACAGGATAATAGGATGAAGGAAAAAATGAAGGACTGGAATGAAGTAAAAAAAGATAAAGAACTGATAAGAAAAGTGGAAGATCTTGTCAACGAGGCAGGAGATTATTTTGATGACCTCCCAGATGAGATTTGTTGTCAGCTTAATGAGTTAACGGGAAATGACTGGAAGTCGGAAACATATGGCGAATATTGCGCTTACTGGTGGGAATCACCTTGGAATTTGCAACAGGTGGTTTATGCTTTATTTCACGATGGCGAGTTTCCGGATAGGAATGACATTGAATTGTATTAAATCGGGATTTGAGAGGAGCATTGGGATGAAAGAAAACATCGTACAGAAGCTTACATCAAAAGATGTTTGTATAATTGGAAAGGTAGTAAAAAAAGGCTGAGATTTATGAATAATGAAACGGATATCAATAGTAATGAACGTTATTATAATCTTGATCTCTTAAAGTCTTTGTCAATAATATGTATGATTTTGTGTCATGCAGTTATTCAGCTAGGGTTACATCGGACTGGATATAGTCAGAAAATACCATATCTGGTGGGAGATTATATCTTTGGATGTTACATTGGTGTGGCTCATGCATTTAT
>JAILEL010000229.1 GCA_024687845.1 Eubacterium sp. | reverse complement strand
TAACAATCAGATGAATAACCGCTCCTGCCAGATATCCTGCGATGGCACCACTAAGCGCTGCCAAAAGAATATATACCGTCAGTGGCCTTAGGGGCAGATGAAATACAACGATTTCGGCAAAAAGAGCCGCTGATACAGAACTAATCATATTAGCAAAAAAAGCCTTCGTTCTAATAGAAGCCCTTCCTTTGCCTGGAATAAGCATTATAAGATCAATCACTACAGCCGGTATAACATAAGCAAGCGGCATTAAAAATCCCATGCTGCCAACCGATCCCAAAGCAAGTGCCATAACAGCCTGTGCCAGCCCCATCATGCTGGCACTGCATCTTCTCTTCGTGATTCCAGATGCTATAACTAGAAACATCAAAGATATGGCCGTTGATATGCCTCCGGGAACATGAAGCGAATCCGTTACAACATTCGCCAAAGGATTTATTATCTTCTTTGTGAATACACCTGCAGCACAGCATATGATCATTATTGCTACATCAGATAACAGACTATATTTATTTAAAAGAGCTACCGCTCCTTTGATTTTATTCGTGAGCATACTGTCTTTTTGCATAACATTACCTGCCTTTACATATTTCTATTTGATCAGGATAAGCCTTAACTATAAGTGTGACACCGTATCTTTCTGCAAGCTCTACTGCATCAGCTGTAGGAACTGCCTTGGATACCAGAACCGGAATCCCTGAATATATTACTTTCCTCATCATGTCTGCAGGAACTCTTCCTGATATATATAGAATAAGCTCCTTCATACTGATGTCATTCAATATAGCATATCCAACAGCTTTATCTACTATATTGTGACGTCCTATATCCTCACAGCTAAATATAATCCTGTCTTCCTTAGCAAGCAGACAGGAATGAGTACCCTGTGTCTTAGAATGAATCGGAAGTCCTTGTGAAAAATTATCAGCCAGATTAAATATCCATTCTGTTTTCCAGTCGACTGAAGGAACCTTTTTCAACTTCCTATCAAGCTTCAGATTAACATCTGTCTGCTTCAAGATTACATTTACATTCTCAGAAGATTCATCAAAAACTATATCACAGATATCATCCTTATTCTGAATATAACCTCCAATATAAAGAGAACCAACCACAAGTTCCTTCAAAAGGTCCTTCGAACAGATAGTGTCCGAAACACATTCACCATTAACACACACCCTCAGACAATGTTCTCTAACCAAAGCTGCTTGTTTTACTACCCGACTCCCATCAGACCTTATAACGATTCTGGAAGACTCTTCTACAAAATCTCTCTCCATAGATTCCCTCATATTACTTACTAAAACTTCTCACATGGTTACTAAGAATCACATATATAGGATAAAACGATAACGGGATTTTATTTAGATTTAAGGAGGGAGTTTCATTATTTGTAAGCTGCGAGCGATATTGTTTGAGTAAAAATGCCTTCCTTTTATTATTCATAGGCATTTTTACGAGTTAAAGCCGAGCAGCATTACAAACTGAAACGACCGACTATAAATCTATAAAATCTTAGTGTGTTTTAGACTATATATGTGATTCTCATACTATGGGAAGCTATTATTACTTACAGCTTACTTATCTGGACTGCGCATACTTTATATTCCGGTATTCTGGCTATATCATCAAGTGCAGCATTTGTAAGAACATTTACAGGTGAGTCTTCAAAATGAAATGGCATCCAGGTTTCTCCTTCAGACACCTTCCTTCCTACCTGTGCTGTAGCTGTAATCTCACCTCTTCTGCTGCTGACCTTGATTCGTTCCCCATTCTGAATTCCAAGTCGGTCAGCATCATGGAAATTAATCTCTATAAAGCCTTCTCCAGCGAGATCCACAAGTCCTGCTGAACGGGACGTCATTGCTGTAGCATTATAATGATACAGTATACGTCCAGTAGATAGAATATATGGATACTGCTCATCAGGAAGCTCCTGAGATGGTCTGTAAGCTGCCGGATACAGAAGTACCTTTCCTCTGACCGGCTTGCCTACATGCATTATAGGTGTTCCTGGATGATCTTTATCCGGACAAGGCCACTGAATACCACCTTCTCTGTCGAGTCTCTCATGGCTGATTCCATGAAAACTTGGCGTAACGGATGCTATCTCATCCATAATCTGTGCCGGAGTCATAAATTCCTGCTTATATCCCATGGCATTCATGAGATCAATAATAATATCAGTATCTGGCCGCATATCTCCTCGCAAGGTTACAGCCTTACGGATACGTTGTACGCGCCTCTCTGTGTTGGTAAATGTTCCTTCTTTTTCTGCATAGCTGATTCCCGGCAGAACAACATCAGCATACTCTGCCGTTTTAGTCATGAAGAGGTCCTGAACAACCAGGAAATCAAGACTCTTAAGGGCTTTGTCAATGTGACCTGTATCCGGATCAGATACTATTGGATCCTCTCCACAGATATAAAGTCCCTTTATCTTTCCATCTATTGCAGCTGGAAATACGTCCGTTGCTTTAAGTCCCGGTTTAGAGCTGAGCTTAACTCCCCATGCCTCTTCAAACTTCCGTTGAACCTCTGGATTGTCAACCTTCTGATATCCTGGATAATCTGTAGGAAGTGCTCCCATATCGCAGGCGCCCTGGACATTATTCTGTCCACGAAGTGGATTAACTCCGCAGCCGCTCTTTCCTATCTTTCCACAGATGGCAGCCATATCTGCCATACACATAACACCCTCTGAACCACTTGAATGTTCTGTAACACCCAGGCAGTAAATAATCGGTGCCTTTTCCGCAGTAGCATACATTCGGGCAGCTTCAATGAGCTGATCAGGATCTATATGGCATATCTCTGCCACCTTCTCAGGAGTATAATCTTCAACCAGCCTTTTAAGCTCTTCGTAGCCTTCAGTAAACTCTTCTATATATTTATGATCGACCAGGTCTTCCTTGATCATGACATGCATCATACCATTAGCAAAGGCAACATTAGTTCCCGGTCTCAGCTTCAAATGTATATCTGCTGATCTTGTAAGTCCAATATCACGTGGATCTACAACTATCAGTCGGGTTCCATTTTTAACAGCCTTTCTAATGCGCATTCCAATAACAGGATGCGCTTCTTCCGGATTGGAGCCTACAAGCAGTATGCAGTCAACATCCTTAGTAATGTCAGCTATAGGGTTCGTCATTGCGCCAGAGCCAAGAGTTTTTGCCAGTCCTGCTACAGTAGCTGAGTGACATACCCTTGCGCAGTTATCCGTATTGTTGGTTCCAAAGCAGGTTCTAACCATCTTCTGAACCATATATATATCTTCATTAGCAGATCTGGAGCAAGCAAAGCCTGCCAGAGAATCTGAACCATATTTTTCTTTTATTTCCATAAAGCGTCTGGCAGTATAGGATATAGCTTCATACCAGGAGGCCTCTCTGAACTCCCCTGACACCTCATCACGTATCAGTGGCTTAGTCAGTCTGTCCTTTGAAAATACAAAATCAAAACTGCCTGAACGTCCCTTTACACAGAGTCTGCGGTGATTAGCAGGTCCATCCACAGTCTCTATATCAACTATTTTATCGCCTTTTAATACAAAGTTGAACTGACATCCTGTAGCACAGTGAGGACAAGTGGTGAGAACTCGGGTAGTCTCCCAGCTTCTGTAATCTTTTTTTCTCTTCAGATATAATGCACCAGTTGGGCAGACACTTGTACAGTTTCCGCAGGATTCGCAGCCATTTGTCTTATAATCTTTTCCAAAGACTGGAAGAACTGTTGTTTTGTTACCGCATCTTTCGCCTTCAAGAACTCCATTACAGGATATATTATTACATACATTTACGCAGCGCTGACACTGAATACATTTTTCCGAATCAAATGCAATATATGGGTTATCATCAGATACTGAAATAGCAGGGTCTCCCGTGATAATTCTTGAGCCCTGATATACGGATTTGTTAGCCTTATACTGATTTGAAAACTTTTGAAGTTTACAGGTTCCATTTGCCGGGCAGTTCATACATTGCAGATTGTGATTGGCAAGGATCAGATTCAGTATCTCTCTTCGGTATTCAGTAAGCGTATCACTTTCCGTTGTAATAACCATTCCATCTACGCACTTGGTACGACAAGCCGGCAGAAAACTGTTATAGCCTTCTACCTCTACCATACATAAACGACACATTCCCACATCAGATACGCCTACCAGGTAGCAAAGAGTTGGAATCTCAATACCATTTTCCTGCGCAGCATCAAGAATAGTAGTTCCCTTATTCACTTCAATAGAAATATCATTTATAACTACGCTTATCTTATCACTCATCTCCCCGGCCTCCTTTCAAAACACCACAACCATGGTGATCACATCTGAGGCAGCGACCTGATTCCCGCATCGCCTCTTCATAGGTCATAGGAAGCTCTACACAGCTGAACCCTTCCTTTCTCTCATAGGGATCCACTTTCTCAATCTCAGCCCTTCCTGTAGGGATGCAGGGATTTGGTAGTGCAACCGGTATTTCTACATTGATATTGATCTTATGATGATATCCCAGATACTCATCTATATTGTGAGCTGCTACCTGTCCCGCTGCGATGGCATTTATTACAGTTGATGGACCAGTGACGCAGTCTCCTCCTGAAAAGACCCCTTCCATATCCTGAACCATACATTCTTCATTCGAAAGAATCCTTCCTCGAACAGTAGGAACACCTTCTTCTTCAAATGAAGCTATGTCGCTTCTCTGTCCAACAGCGAGTATCAGATAATCGCACTTAAAACGATATGGATAATTCGATGAATGTTCAGTTGTCATCATTCCGTATCTGTCATATTCTCCGACAATCTCCGGCTGAAGCCATACCGCGCATACATCTCCGGTTTCTTTATCTGTTTCTATATTTAAAAAGCTGAGAAGGGTACGGAAACGTACTCCTTCCTGCATTGCATCCACGATTTCTTCTTCAACTGCAGTATAATCATCTCTTTTTCTGGTAAAAACATGTACAGTCTTGGCATTTAATCGAATGGCTGTTCTTGCTGCGTCCATTGCAACATTTCCGCCACCTATTATAGCTACTCTTTTTCCTGACAGAGCATCCTGCTTTCCATTTGAAACAAGCTGAAGAAAATCAGCGGCAGGAATGACATTTCCAGCATCTGCACCATCAACTGGCATACGATTACCTAACTGAGCTCCAATAGCCAGATATACTGCATCTGATTCTTTACGAAGTTCTTCAAAAGAAATGTTTTCGCCAATCTTTACATTTGGCTTAAAATCTATATCGCCCGCAGAGAGTATCGCTCTGATATCTCTATCCAGCTGTTCCTTTGGAAGTCTGTATTCTGGTATTCCATACCTGAGCATTCCGCCTGGTTCTGAATGTTCATCGTAGATATCAACTGCATGTCCCATAAGTGCAAGGTAATATGCCGTAGTAAGTCCTGAGGGGCCTGCGCCTATAATCGATATCTTTTTGCCAGTAGATACATTTCTTTTGGGGTTATCTACTGTGTCAGCCTGAACGGAGTCTACCGCAAATTTTTTAAGTCCCCGAATATTTATCGGATCATCTATAATAGCGCGGCGACATCTCTTCTCACATGGATGTTCACAGACGAAGGCACATGTTGTAGGGAAAGGATTTCGGGCACGAATAAGACGGATAGCTCCTGCATAATCTCCTTCCTTTATAAGAGCGATATATCCAGGAACATCTACGTGAGCCGGACATTTCGTCACACATGGTATAGTCTGCTTTACATCAGAAACACAGTGGTGTGCCTTAACATGACTTTCATATTCGTCAGCAAAAAGTTCAAGACTCTCTAAGATCAGCTGTGCTGCGGATATACCAACTGCACAGTCTGAGGTTTTAGCTATCATCTGACACATATTAGTCAGCTTTTCTACTACGCTCTCATCTGCTGATCCAGCCATGATGCTTTGCAGCATCCTGTCCACTTCAACAAGACCATCTCTACATGGAATGCATTTTCCACAAGACTGGTTCATCGATATCTGAAGCAGAGACCGATAGAGCGATATCGGACACATTCCTGGCGGATACGCTCTCATCCTTGAGCGGAACTTATATAGAACCGTATCAATCCTGTCATTCATATTTCCTTTGGATAGCAGTTTTTTCATACAAATACCTCCGGGCATCTATAGCTGGCAAGATAAAAAGTTTTAGTTTAAATATTTCTTAATCCATGCTTACGCTAATTCCACCAGTTCTTTCAGATGGCTGAATTATTACAGTTACTCTATCATTTCCATTCCATTCGAACTGATAGGATTCTCCAGAAGCCTGTCCTATGAAAGTTTTCCATGATACATCCGCTCTTACGCTTGGATCACAGTGTCCATTTCCTACCCAGCATACAACTGCATCTGGATCAACTGAGATTGTCGAACCAGTTGCAACATTGCTCAGTACTATAGGGTTTCCATCTGAAAGTACTGCAACATACGCATTCATTCCTCTACCAGTAAGAGTTGAAGTTGCCAGACCTTTCTGTGATAAAACACCTACTCCGATAAATCTTACGCTGTAATCACAGTCCTGAGAGAATGCCAGAATATTTTCTGATTCTACAGAAATCACTTCACCCGGCTGAAGATGATAGATAACTATATGCTGTCCATAGTTAGCATAGTATGTAACCGAATCACCGTTCAGATGCGCCTTCATAAGTGGAAGATTCTCACCTGTAACCCTTCTTGCAAGGGATCCAAGAAGAGCCTGTCCTATATTATTCTGTGGTCCAAGAAGTACCTTTTCAAACTTATAATTCTTTGCACCTAAATTCTCTCCAGCGATAAAAGCTCCTGCTTTTGTAAATATTACATCACTGCCAGTACAAGTCACCTTTAGTGTTAATTCATTTAAAGTTTCAAATGTAAGCATAATGGCCTCCTATATTAATACGTTTATGTACATCTTGTTACTATTCACAGTTCATGAGATAAGTAACAAAAATGACTGCTTGCAGGCACTTTTTGTTTACTTATCTCATGATACCTGTGAATAGTAACCTTTAATTCATTCTCATAATATCTTTTACTGTTATAGTAGTATTTTGCTACTTTCTACTCAACCTGAACGCCGTAGAATTCACAAAGTCCTGCCAGATCACGTGCAACACCATTTCCTATAGCATTAAACTTCCACTGACCGTTATGTTTATATACTTCACCAACCATCATTGATGTTACATTGGCATAGTATTCATCAAGAATAAAGCTTACCAGTTCGGTATTTGTAGCCGGATTCATGACCCGGACATAAGTATCCTTTAACATGCTGAAGTTCAGATGCTTCAGCAACGCTTCATTTATGGTTACTACAAACACAATCTTTTCAACACTTGGATTAAGTCTTGTCAAGTCTATGGAAACAACTTCGCGGTCAGGACTGCCTTCAGTAGAAAGCACTGTACTTCCATCCGGACTCACCTTTTGCCCATAGAAAACAAACCAGTCATCACTTATTACTCTGTTTCCTGCCAGCATAAATGCTGAAACATCTACATCACAGTTTGGATTTTTAATGTTCCATCCTATACGGACATCTAATTTGGTAAGATCACCAGAATTCCCAAGTGATATCTTCTGTCCTTTTTTAACTTGCTTAGTTAAGCTAGGCAGAACCATATCTGGTACACCTGAAGCATGGGTCTGGGGCTGATTGGGCTGTCCGTATGGATTCTGTTGTTGATTGCTCTGAACATATGGGGCCTGTGGCTGATTAGGCTGAACATATGGGGCCTGTGGCTGATTAGGCTGTCCGTATGGATTCTGTTGTTGATTGCTCTGAGCATATGGGGTCTGGGGCTGATTAGGCTGTCCGTATGGATTCTGTTGTTGATTACTCTGAACATATGGGGTCTGCGGCTGATTAGGCTGTCCGTACGGATTCTGTTGTTGATTGCTCTGAGCATATGGGGTCTGTGGCTGATTAGGCTGTCCGTATGGATTATTTTGAGCTTGTCCATACCCATTATTCTGCTGCGGTGCTCCGTATGCCGACTGCACATTTCCTGCCTGTGGTGTTCCGTATGCAGGCTGCACATTTCCTGCCTGTGGTGTTCCGTACGCTGGCTGCACATTTCCTGCCTGTGGTGTTCCGTATGCTGACTGAACGCCTCCCTGTCCATACGGGTTATTCTGGGGCTGCCCATTTGGACTCACTTGTCCGTACCCATTATTCTGCTGCGGTGCTCCATATGCATTGTTCTGGGGCTGCCCATATGGGGTATTTTGCTGCGGAACTGCCTGTGCATTTCCATATGGATTCATCTGTCCCTGCCCATATGTATTATTCTGTACTTGTCCATAAGGATTGTTCTGCTGTTGCATTGCTGCCTCGGCAATCCCCATCATTCCCATCATTCCTAGTCCGTTTGGACTAACATTATTTACAAGTTTATTGATATCCATGATGTTATTTTTATTCATGGCACCTTGCATTTTAATCTGGTTAATGGATGTCAGATTATTATTATTCAAAGCACCAATTAGTTTCATAGGTATATCTACCATTTATATCCCCCTTTCATTCAAGGTTATCATTATTCAGCATCATCTGTTCCATAGTCCCATCTGTGGAAATCTCACATAGGTATGAAGCTGTTGTCCCAAAACAGCCGAGCGATAACAAAAGTCTTCAAAATTTCTGTTCTGAGGGAGATATTCTTCATACGGTGCATCAGGGATAAATGGTCGATGCATAACATTCATACCCCTTTCTCCTTCCATAATCATAATGTAACATTATACTATAACCAGGCTTAATAAGAAATAGATTATCTTTTTTATTTTCGTTCAGGAATATATAAAAAGAAAAAGAGCCGAAGCTCTTTTTTTACAATAACAGTTTTTGCAACTGCATATATATA
>JAILEL010000223.1 GCA_024687845.1 Eubacterium sp. | reverse complement strand
TTGTGTCTAAAGTATTGACATAGGTCCACCTAATTGGTTGTCCCCCATTATTTCAAAGTTTTGCAAAGAAAAGACTAAAAAAAGCCCTTTCTTAAAAATACTGAATATTATCTTTACCAAAATTATGATGATATATACATCTCGTAAACTTTACCACTACTATTTGTATTCATTCTGAAGGAAAGACCATTATAGCGATGAGCTAATTTCATAAATTGTTTTTTACTCACTTTTCTATCCGGGTCTTCTCCGCCAACAAAATAGAATTTACAGTTTGGAGAAATTTTGAAAATTCTCTTTTTGTAATTTAACTTTGTATACTTATGATTGAAAAATGCTGATTTACTTTTTGATTTTGCTAGTGAACCATATATAATTAGATTATTACCGGATATTTTTATTGAATAGATACTTCCCAATGCATATCTATCACTTTTTTTCCCATTTAATGACGAAATGTAAAAAGTGTTAATTGATATTTTGTTTTCTATTCAAAATATAGATAGTTGAACTTTGTAAAACATAAGAAAAAGCCACATTATAATGTGACTTTCTCCTTTTGGATTCATAGAATTAAAAAATATTTACTTTACTCTTCATTTTCATCGAGAGAGTTGATAACACTCTCGACTTTCTCTATTGGCTCATCAATTATTTTAGATATTTCATCTGCTGAGTAATTTAATTTATGTAATGTTTTTATACTGCCAAGTTTCATAAGTCTTTCAGACTCAAGTTCAAGTACCTGTCCTCCCATAGCATCATCAACTCCCTTCTTTAGTTTTGTTTGATTAACCAGCATATAGTCAGCAATTTTTGTAATAAGACCTATCAAGTCATTATATAGACCTGATTTTTCTGATTTTGCTGTAACTTCGCCTAACCTTGTGTTAATTTCAATAAACTCATTTACAAAGGCTTCATATCTTTCGTTATCATTCTCAATATCATTATACTGACTTTGGTAACGAATAATATAGAATGGTAGGAACAATAATAGTCTCTTTTCAAAAATTTCATTTTTACTATAATCCTGAACCTTTATAACCTTTGTCTTGTATGGAAATAATTGACCATCAGATGTAATAATCTTCATTTTTAATTCGTCTTCTATTTTTGAAGTGTCAAGATGAAGTACGCATGATTTAGGCATTCTGATTACATACTCTCCATCTTCTTTATTTAGTTCATTTAAAGCAATAGAAAAATCGTATTCAATCATTCTAATTACCATACGAGAATCTTTTCTTCTTTGGCACTCAATGTGATAGATAACATCTTTAATCTTAAAAATAGAATCCGTGATTATTTTTCCATCTTTTGTATAATGTTCATTTCCAAGTTGCTCGAAATTAATGTTTTCTGAATAATCTGTATTGAATATCTCGTTTATTACGGGGATAACCAATTCAGGAATTCTAATTATCATAGTCTTAAACACATCATCAAAGATAGTGTTATCAGAATATGAACTATTATCATTAAAAACCATAACGACCTCCTTCAATTTTAAAATTAAGGGAAGTCGCTCAGACATCCCTTAACAACAATAGTTACCGGGATGTCCCCTTAATTTAATTCTATGAATTATTCTTCCCACTCTTTTCAAGTACAATGTACTCCAGAATGTATACCCAAGCGGGGCAGACATACAAACCCTTCCACCTGCGGACAGGCTTCCGGTTCCCTTTTACACACCCATGCTCCATGCAGGTGTTTTCTCCTTATACCTTAATTATACTGTAAAACACGGTAAAATCAAGGCTTTCTTACCTCCTCATTGTTCTATATTTCTCCAGAGAATCAATAAAGATAATGTTATTATGGGGAAACTAAGACTTTACAAAAAAAGACTATCGTTTCTCCTGTTTCCTCATCTTAGCCCTAAATGATAAACCATTCAAATATTCCTCACTTTTAGCCTTATCTAATTCTTCTTTTATATGTTCCATAGGCTTAGAATAGTTATAACAAGTAAGGGCAGACGCATAGAACAGTTTGAGAAAATCTGTTCCCTTGCCATCTCTTAGTATCTGTTCTACTAATTCGTTTAGATAATCTTTTACATCATCCTTATCCGCCTCTAAAGCAACGCCATGTAGGAGTCTTGCAATAAGATCAAATGGGATTTCTCCGTTCTCATTAAAGAAACTTTCTGCATATACATCGTATCTGTCAGCAAGAATAGGTATCATAAAAGCTTTTATATCAGCCTTGCCTCTTTCGACAGATGATATATATGGTTGATTAGTTCCAAGGATATCCCCTAACTCCTTTTGCTTGTCGCTATTTGCTATTCGTAATCTTCTTAAATTGTTTCCTATTATGGTTCTTATATTGCCTTTGTTTTCCTTTAGCGTAATAGTCTCATCTGTGTATCTATTCATAACATCACATCTCCCTATATAGTTTGCACAAAAAATATGTATTATTATATATTTTCCTGCCTTCGGTGTACAGAGTGACGAAATTTAAACATCCGCTATTGTAAGCTTTAACTATGGGTTATAATTAGAGGCATAAAAATAGCACCAGCTAGTGAATTGGCGTTCCGCTGGTACTATCACATTGACATTCTACTAAGGATGTCTCGATTTATTTATGTCTCGATATTACCATAGAAACAAGGGTAAAGCAAGGCTTTCTTAGTTGATGTCAAAATATTCAACAAAGGAGGCTTATTTTTATGAGCAAAAACATTCCGGGCAACCATAAACACTTATCGCTCTCAGACCGTATCTACATAGAGAAAGGTCTGAACGATAACCTTACCTTTAGGGAGATAGCTCGTTATCTCTGTAAGGATCCTTCCACTATCACAAAAGAAGTGCGGAAGCATATCACACATTCACACGGCTATGGTCATCAGATAAACAATACATGTAAGTATAAGTTTACCTGTAGGGAAAAGAATGTATGTAACAACAATGTATGTGCAGATAGGAGATGTTCCACTTGTAACCGGTGCAACCGTTACTGCAAGAGATACAAGCCTGATGACTGTTATAAAAGACTGCACAGAGCCCCATATGTATGTAACGGATGTCCTTCCCGTCAGGGCTGTCATAATAATAAGAGCTATTATAACGCTGTTGACGCACAAAATGAGTACGAAAAGGAACGTACCGACAGCCGGGTAGGAATAAACCTTACTCCTGAAGAGCTTGAAAAGCTGGATAGTATCGTTTCTCCTCTGGTAATGAGAGGACAACCCATATATCACATATATGAGAATAACAAGGATGATATCCCAGTAACCAGCAGAACCTTGTACCGATACATCAATGATGGTGTCTTATGTGCTAAGAGGATGGATCTGAGACGGGCTGTTAAGTATAAGAAGAGGTATCAGTCAAAAGATAAGGAGAACAACATTCCTAAAGGAGCGAGACTTGGAAGGAGTATGAACGATTTCAGGACCTATATAGCAGATCACGTTGAAGATGCTGCCAATATCGTCCAGATGGATACGGTAATGGGAAAGCAGGGCTCGAAGCAGTCACTTTTAACACTCTACTTCAACAACTGTCACCTTCAGCTCATCTTCATCTTAGAAGAGCACACATCTCAGAATGTATGTGATGTCTTTGATTTCCTTGAAATGGTTCTGGGTACAGATATGTTTAAGAAGGCTTTTCCTGTGATAATCACAGACAATGGGCCTGAGTTCTCTAATCCTGTATATCTTGAAAGGGCATCAGACGGAAGCCGGAGAACGAGGATATTTTACTGTGATCCGTATTCTTCTTGGCAGAAAGCTGAATGTGAGAAAAACCACGAGTATATAAGATACGTTATCCCTAAAGGTAGGTCTATGGATCAATACAACCAGTCTGATATGAACCTTCTTATGAGTCATATCAGTAGTACAAGCAGGGAAAAGCTGGGTGGTAGCTGCCCTTATGATGTAGCTCTGGTCTTTTTAGGTAAAGAGTTCCTTGATAAGCTCCACATTACCAAAATACCTTCAAATGACGTTCAATTAGACACAAAACTACTTAAATAAAAGGGCTTAAATATAAGAAAAGGCGGTAGCATTTACTCTGTCAGGTATCTGCTATTCCGCCTTCTTTCTGTGTCTGAAATTGCCTTATATCTGTCGTGACCTGCTCTTTTGAGTAAGAATTTACTTTTGCAACTCAGCTATTTCTCTGGTATTTCTGCTGTTTTGAAAAACTTGAAATCACTTTTTCATTCAAGGAAATGTAAAAAGCTTTCTTTGACTTTGTAGCTGCATTAACATTATATGAATATGAATTTAAAATACTAAATATTGTTACAAGAACAAGCAAAATAGACAGAATTTTCTTTTTTCATATGTTTTATCCTCCTAAAATTCTTTCAATTGGGCAGATGAGAGTTCACTCAAAAATCAACACATATCAAAATCAAAGATTTAGGTATTTACTGTCGTAGCCGCAGTTACACAAAGCATCATGCACATCATAAGCGCAACTTCTTCTGCGATTACCATAGCCACTGTACTACTAACAGCTGAGCTACTCATTAATGATCTATTCTCACTATAAGAATCTCCTACAAGCATTGCCGAAAACATAAGTCTCTGCTTATTGTCCAAAGTCCAATCACTGAAACCTTTGCTGCGTTTAAGATAATCTGAAACCTCAACTATCTCGTCTACGAGAATATTATTATCAACATCGATATCAATAAGTGTTCCAAGTGAACCAAACTCATTATACTCCTTACCCCACTTAACACCATGATCTAAAATAGTATTATAAAGATTTACAACCTTATCACTTTTTTCCTTGATATCGCCGTCTGTAAGAGCAAGTATCTCGCCAAGTCCGTGAAGTTCATCATTTCCAACCTTAAGATTTATATCCTTCTTAAGATATATATAGCATTCTTCAATCTCATTGAAAATAGTGTCAACATCCTTGTCTGTCATTGCAAGAAGAACTACATAAACAATATCTTCTGATGAAGTAAGAAACGGATGCTTCTTTTCCATCTTCTTATAAAGTTCCATAAATTTACCCGAAATAAATTCTGCCTCATCCATTCTGCCAGCTTCATAAATACAAATTGCCCCTTGAATAAGATATGAATCTTCAAAAGTATGTTTCTTATTAAGAATATCATATACATGCTTCACATCCCTTATATACTGCTCAGGATTATCTGCCAGTGCCATCTTACTTACTATAACAGCCTCTGAATCACTCTGAAAGCTGGAGAATGTACCTGTATTCTTTTTTAGAATTTTTCTACATTCCTTAATTCTTTCAATATCAGCCTCTTTATTTTCGGCAGTAAATACAAGGGCTGCTGCTATATGCATAAGTGAATAACCCCATTTGAATTCCTTTTCGATTTTTTCCTTATTAGCAACAAGTAAATCAACCTTATTCTTAATATTTTCCTTCATTTTATTATCCTCCATCATTACTTAATTATCTCACATTTTGTATGCTTTGTTTTATCTTGGTATCACTAAAACCACCAATTAAATTGTAATCAGCAGCTTTGATGATTGGATATTACAATAATAATGAAGCATATATATTAAATCTGTTGTGAATTGTTATAAAGAAGCTGTGAATGGTAGATATTATTTCCTTTTTACTGTTTCTTAAAGACCTCTCCTCTAATCGCTTTAGGACATCTTTTTTCAATTTCTGCAAAAATATAATTAAACTGCTCAGACATTACAAAAAGACTGGCTTTATCAATGCCATACTTGATAGAAATCTTATGTTCCATAGGATTGGGCTGAATAACTTTTATTTTTTTATAAGCATAGATTCCTTCTATTTCACTCGGTTCTTCTCGAAGATCCGAATATCGTATAGCAGCATCAACTGTGCTATCATTATCAGAAAAAAGAATTGCCATATCTGATAAAACATCCATAGTTCTATAGAACGCATTTCCTTTTTTCGTTTCTTCTTTCTGATTATAATTTAAAAATTGTTTACGATATCGAATAATCTCCTGATCTTTTAATTCATACCGGATAATATATTCTGTTCCAATTGGTGCACTTTCATATTTTTCTGTTACTGTGCTTTTATAAAGCCAATTCAAATGCCCCTCTGAATCATAGTATACCCCGGAAGGAAGACTATTATTATAATCTCGATTCAAATGTGGTTGATTATGTTGCTCCTTCACAGGTGAATTAATTTGCTGATATGCATAGCTTTCCATTTTCGGGAGCATATTCCCGCATTTTGAACAAAAATTAGCTCCTGCTATTTTGTTTTCTGTTCCGCAATATGAACAAAACATCCTTTTTCACCCCCTTATACTACTTAGAATACTTTGCTTTTTAGATGCTCCTGACTTTTAAAGCTTCTTTGTATAGCTTTCCAACTAGTTCTATAGAATATCACATGAAATTATTCTCCTGAATAATAAATATGTGATATTTCATTCTCTTCAACAAGAATGGAACTCTGATTAAATTCTTTTAATATTTCATCAAGCATGTTCTTTAAATTATCTTCTGAAATATCATAGATTATATATACCAATGTATTTTCATGTCCCAAACTACCATCATCATTTGTCCATCCACCACGTGCAGTAAATTGTGTATATCCACCTGCATATTCTGCACAGATATGATTTGCTTTATCAATGGCATCCTCTGTGCTTATTATCTGTTCATATGTATCTTTATCATTAAGGCCTATATACAAGGTATATTTCAGTCCAGACTCTGACTCATGACCTAGAATTGTATCAGCAGAGGATGAATCAATTTGTTTTTCTGAATTTGTATTTTTCTCACATCCCGTAACAGATAAAATAGTTGTTATCAAAAGTATCAATAATATTTTTTTCATTTTCATATCCTTCTCCTTTATCACTGAAACTATTTTTCATTTCGAAATAGTTATATTATTGTTTATTCAGAAGATTTACTCTGTGGATAACTCCCAAAATAAATACAATCCCAAATTACTACGCCATCATCTGACCTACGTGGATTATTGTATCCATCGTTATAATTTGTAACATTATTTTTCGAATCAACTTCTCCAGCATCTTCAATATATGAAGAATCTAATTTAATACATAGGGCAGGTCTAACACCTCCTTCTCCCCCCACATGTTGTTTATATAACATACCACTTTGCCATACAGTATTAATACAGTTTTTATAATATCTTCTGAAGAAAGCAGGTAAATCTTATCTTCTGTAATTATATCTTGATGTTCATAATTCCCATCACCATCTTCATCATTAGCATTTGAATTTGATTCAATTGTTTTACTGATTATCTCAGCCTGCTCATCTTTAGAAAATGCTTTATTATAAAAATCATCTTCATCAGAACCATTAAGCCATTGTCTTAAATCTGATGTTTCCCATGATAAGTTTTCATCATTTTTTTCATCAAACAACGGCAAAGTATCCAATATTTTATCCGAAAGTAGTAAAACCTCATTATTCTCTTCATCTACTGAAAGAATTCGCCATTTTATTTTTTCAACCTTATAGTCTTCTTCATTTATAATATCTTCTTCTTTAGGATCCTCACCAAACTTAAATTCATAACTTTCTGCTTCTGTTATATCATTTGAAACACTTTTTTCTGTATTAACTTCAGTCATTTCTGTACTCGTTGTTTCATCCATTGTTATAGTATTATATTTCGGTAATTTTGAAACCATAATTAGAATAATAACAAATATACAAATTATTAAAATTATAATACATCCATATTTAGGACTTTTATCCTCTTCGATATATCCTGCATCACGATATTTTATAGATTTATTAGAATTATTGTTTATATTTTTTAACGATTTATAATTGTCGGAATTAGCTTTAGCATAATCAGATGTTGCCTTAAATATAGCCTCCTCGCATCCCCTAATCAGTTCTCCGATATTCTGATACCTGTCCTCAATCTTTACTGCCATTCCTTTCATAATAACAGCACATTATTCTTCAGAAACTGAAGGATTGTATTTCCGGATGTTTTCAAGTTCATCATCAAACACCCTGCTCATGGCATCATCAGGAGTCTGGAGTGTCATTATCTTATACATGGTGGCGCAGAGAGCATATACATCCGTCCAAGGTCCCTGCTGTCCTTTCTTCGTATACTGCTCCTGTGGAGCAAATCCTGGTTTGAGGAGAATAGATAGACTCTTTTCTCCGTCAGCACTCATTTCCCTTGCTGCACCAAAATCCAAAAGTTTAGTGGTTCCATCCTTCGTAATCATAATGTTATCTGGACTTATATCTCTGTGAATAAGACCAGATGCATGAATCTGAGAAAGAGCTTCCATGACTGGACGAAGAAGGGTAAATGTATCTTCAAAGGACATCTTTCCATTATATTTAAGGAATCCTTTAACATCTGTTCCTTCAAGAAGCTCCATAACCATATAGACGGTATTATTAAGTTCAAAGAAGTCCTTTACTGATACGATATTAGGATTAGAAGCGAACTTAGCAAGTATCTTTGCTTCTTTGAGAAAACTTTTCTTTCCCCTTTTAAAAATCTCATCATTCTCTCTTGTAAATGCAGTTACTTCCGTAGATTCAGTTACAGTACGGTTCACAAGACCTATTGGATAATACTCTTTTATTGCAACTTTAACGTTAAAAAGATCATCATATCCC
>JAILEL010000155.1 GCA_024687845.1 Eubacterium sp. | reverse complement strand
AAACATATCTTCTTATCCATCTTTCCCTGCATAAAAAAGCTTATTGTAAAAAAGCAGAGAACCATAGGCATTCTCATAAATATGCCCTTTATTAAGGAAGTTATATAAGAACATCTGATTCTCGTCTTATATCTTCCTGTCATATTGATAAGTCTATGCATTATCTTAATCATACGAATCTCCTTACTATACGATAACTTGACTTACATCATGTAATTCTTTTTCATATTATAATTCTTATTAATCACGTATCTTCCATGTACTAGCGCTCACTGAAGCATTCCATAGCTTTGCATACTCCTCGCTTGTTTCAAGCAGATCACTGTGAGTACCCGAGGCAATAAGATTACCTTCCTTCAATACACATATCTTATCTGCATTTTTAATTGTAGATAATCTATGTGCTATTACGATTACTGTTTTACCTCTGATTATCTCATCGATTGCTGCATTCATCTTCTCCTCATTTTCCGGATCCATAAATGCAGTTGCTTCATCTAGCACTATGATAGGAGCATTCTTGAGTATAGCTCTCGCCAGAGCAACACGCTGTCTCTCACCACCTGAAAGCATCTTGCCTCCATCTCCGACAGCTGTATCTATTCCATCCGGAAGTCTGTCAAGGAATTCATTACACTGCGCTCTCTCGGCAGCCTCCAGAACCTCGTCGCGAGTAGCTTCCGGCTTACCAAGTAATATATTATCGTAGATTGTAGTATTAAATAGGAACTGCTCCTGTGCTACATACGCAACCTTTTCATTTAATGCATATAACGACATATCTGTTATATCCTGTCCACCTATACTGATTGAGCCTTCGTCCAGGTCATAGTAATGAACCAGTAGCTTCGCAAGAGTAGATTTACCACTTCCTGACTCACCGACCAGAGCAGTGGTTTCCCCTTGTCTTAAACTAAGGCTGACACCATGCAGGACTTCCGTTTCGTTATATGAAAATCTCACATTTTTGTATTCCACATCCAGATTGTCACCTTTAAAATCTGCTGTTCCTGCCTTGAGCGGAGGATGCTCCAGAAGCTTTTCCAGCTCATTTATCTTAAAGTCCAGCTGTGGAAACTTTCCGGCAAAGTTCAAGGCCTTAAGAAATGAAGGACCTACCGCAAAGGACATACACATAACAAGTATGAGCTTATCTAATGGAATGGAACCTCCTAATACCATAAGTGATCCAACTGGCAGAATAAAGAGAACAAGACATGGAAGTACACTGCTGTATGTCGCCATCCAAGGCCAGCAGACCTTAAACCAAGCGATAGTAAAATCACGGTAATTGCGAACTGTATCTCCAAATCTTTTATAGGATTCACCATCCTTATTAAATACCTTCACTACTTCCATTCCATTAATATATTCGATAATGGTATTATTCATCTTAGATGCTGCTTCGTAGTAATCATTCATTTTCGCAAATCCGGCCTTCATCATCATTCCCATCGCAAGAAGTCCAACTACTATAGGAACAAGAGACAGAAGTCCCAGCTTCCAGTTAAAGATAAACATAAGTACTATTATGAGAAGCGGAATAAATATATTGGCTATACCTTCGGGAATTGCATGAGCAAGCAGAAGCTCTATCTGATCTATATCATCAATAAAAACCTTCTTGAGTCTTCCTGTTCCTATATCCATAATATTTCCAAGAGGCTGATTCTCAAGTTTTCGCTGAAGTGATGTACGTAAGTTTTTAAGCGTGTTATATGCACTGATATGTGAATATATGAGTCCCTGTGTGTATAGAATTCCATACACCGTTTCGCATATCAATATATAAACTATCCTGAGAACTGCATATCTGACATCCAGATTTTCTCCCCTCGTAAGTGGTCCAAGGAGTTGATATATAAAGAAATACGGCATTATGCTTGCTAGTATACCAAAGCACATAAGCACCGCCGCCAGCACCGTATATTTCTTATACTCTCCTATATAAGGTGATACTTTTTTAATCATTTTCCCCTTCCTTTCGTATATATAGCAAACAGCTTTATGAACTTTCTTAAAAAGAATGCCATACAGTTAGATTTATCTAACCACATGGCATTCTATTACATCTCTATTATTTTTTCTAACATTTACGGATACATTTTTAACACAAATGGAGCATTATTTTGATTAATTAGAGCTTTCCATAGAGTATTTCTTTGGAGTAGTTCCATATTTTTTAGAAAACTCTTTGGCAAAATGACTCAAGTTATTATATCCGGAAAGTCCCGCTACCTCTGTCACATTTTTATACCCTGCATTAAAAAGTGATACAGAATATTCAAGTCTCTGTTCCTGCACATAACTATGTATTGAAGTTCCATACATGCTACGGAATAGTCTTACAAGTTTGCTCTTACTTACTCCTAAATCCCCTGCAATTCGCTCTACATTATAATCTCTGGATGGATTTAGCTGTATATCTTCCCTGAGTTTTTCAATAAGATCTGCATCTCTTTTATCAAGCTTTACAGGCTCTTCTATTCCAGCATTGCCCACTTGAAACAAATTATATAGCACAATCCCCAAAAGCTCTATCATCTTCCCTTCTAAAAATATTCCACCGAATTCTGCATACTTTTCTGCACAGTCTATTTCGGAAAGAATCCGATACATCTTTGGAGTTATTGCTGTGACATGAACACATGAATATATCTCATTTTTTATAGCCGAAAATCTTTCATCAGTAAAATAGGAGCCTAGAATTTCTTCGAATCTCACTCT
Organism: Eubacterium sp.; assembly: GCA_024687845.1. The sequence goes on along the minus strand of JAILEL010000155.1, from coordinate 12,603 downwards.
TGGCATCTGAATACTCTTAAACTTAAAATCAATTCCCTTTTTATAAATCATAGAAGAACTCTCATTTTTATACCTGTATATGCAGAGTTCTCCTTTTTTCATGGAAACCAGCTCTTCTTTACCAGTTGACTGTTCCCGCTTATTCCATTCAATATGCTGATTTAGATTGAAGATAATCTGAACTTCATCAGCACCGTGAGCTTCTTCTCTCTCTGCTGATATATCCTGATTAAAGCTCATGTTCCAATCATTATAAATGATATCACTTCGGCTTCTTTTCTCCGATATCTGCAGAAAGCCATACTGAGCAGGAAGCCTTCTGGTTCCTTTTGTATATTCAGATAAATCTTCGCTAGTAAGTCTATTACTCATTCACTCTTATCTTACCTCTATCAATGCATAAAACATAATCACAACATTTATCTATAAGCTCAGGATCATGGGTTGAAACCAGAACTGTCTTCCCAGACTCAGCCAGATCTTTTAATAGTTTACCAACCTTCTCCATATGTGCAAAATCCAGTCCTGATGTCGGTTCATCAAAAAGTAGCAGCTTTGCTTCAGCTCCAATTGCTGACGCAATAGCCACTCTCTGTTTTTGACCACCTGATAGCGCCATAGGATGTTTATCCTTATATTCCAGTATTCCAAGCTCAGACAGTATCTCTTCACATCTAGCCTTATCCTCCTTCTCCATAGAGAGAAGAACCTCTGATTCCACACTATCAGTAAAAAGCTGATGATTTACATCCTGCATCACCATATAACTTAGCTTTAGTCTCTTTTTCCCTTTATATGTTTGTTGATTTTCTTCAATCACACCTTTGCAGTCTTTTTCAAGTCCACAGATACACCTCAGGAAGGTTGATTTACCTGCTCCATTTCTTCCAGTAACAGCAATCACCTTTCCCTTGGGCAGGGCAAGCTTCGGAATATTTAAACTTAGCATATTCCCATCTGCAGCAGAAAGCTTATGTTTAAAAAAGAAATATGGTTTTTGATTGTAGGCAAAATAAAAATCCTTTAGAACTATGTCATCCTTCTGTTTTTTTCTGTCTACAACATTATGTCCAGAAAGGTGTCCCATTCTATAATTCTCTATAAAGTTTTCTTCCAGCTTTACAGGTCGAAGTTTAAGTCTCTTTACTTCATTTTCATCAAAAGCGGCAAATTCTTTTCGACTCCACTCATGCTCTATCCTTCCATTATTCATATAGATTACTCTATCAACCAGGGCTTTTAGATACCACAGTCTATGTTCTGAGATTACTATCGTCTTTCCTTCTTCTTTCCATCTGAATATAGCTTCTTTTAGGTCTTCCATAGCATCCCAGTCCAGATTAGAAGACGGTTCATCAAGCAGTATTATCTCCGGCATAAGAGCCGATACTGACGCGCAGGCAATTTTTTGTTTCTCTCCTCCCGAAAGCTCAAAAAGACTTCTGCCAAGAAGGGGCTCCAGCTTCATTTCTTTTGTTATAGCCTTGGATCTCTTCTTTATCTCCTTAGGAGCAAGTCCCACATTCTCAGGACCAAATGCAATCTCACCGTCAGTATCTACAGAAAAGAATTGACTTCGTGGATTCTGAAATACAGTACCAACTGTTCCCGCAAGATCATATAGTTCAGTGCTCCTTATGTCTTTGCCGCATACCACTACATCACCTGCCAGCTCTCCTTGATAATAATGTGGTATAAGTCCATTTATCAGCCTTATAAGGGTTGTCTTTCCCGAACCTGAAGCTCCTGTAAGAAGCACTGTTTCTCCTTTTTTTATTGAAAGCGAAACATTGTTTAGTAATCCTTCTTTGGAACCTTTGTATTTAAAACTTACATTTTTAATCTCTATAATATTTTCCATCATTTGATATATTTAAAGTAAATAAAGCATGCAGTAGCTAATGTAAAAACGAATATAAATGCATAATCAGCCACTTTAAGTTTCAGCTCCACAACGCTTGTTCTTTTTACTTTTCCTCCAAGTCCTCTTGTTACAGCTGCTGCCGATAATTCATCACCTATATTCACACACGAAAACAGAAGAGGAATCATTCGGTACTCAACCATTCTTAGTGCATTTCCACCGCCCAGCATAACTCCGCGCATTTTCATAGCATCCCTGATGGAGGCATACTCTTCCTTTATCGTCGGAAAAAATCTCATAACAACCGCAAGAGATATGGTAATACCATCCGGCACATGCATTTTCTGCATGGCAGACATTAATTCGCCTATTTTTGTAGTCCTTACCACATACCATGCTGTTATAATCGAAGGAAGAAACTGTACCACTATTCCACAGTACCCTATAAGCAGGGATTTAATGAGTCCATCTGGTTCTTCAGATAGAAATCTAAGCATAAGTATAAGCGCAATGGCATACATTGCCAAAAATCTAATAGCACTTGCATACTTTTTTTCTACTATGAGCAGTCCTATAGGTATCAATGTAATAATTATTCTGATTATCCATTGAAGTGTAGTTGTTGCACTCATCATTATTATCGTCGAGACAACAAGAACCATAAAAAGCTTTGTTCTCGGATCAAGCCTTAGACTCATTTATACTATTCCTGCCTTTTCAAAATGTTTCTTAACAGCTGCCTTTCCAACAAAAGCTCCGATACATCCAAATACAAAACAGACTACCAGGAGAACACCCAGAGTTTTAGAATTAACTGCCCTGAATAGATTATCACAATATTCCGCTGAATACCCCTCATCGAGCAGTCCCTGTCTATAAGAATCTGCCGTTACAACAACAGGAAAATAGTTGGCACATATCCATAGACAGAATATTCCATAACTAATAACTATCTTCTTAAAGCTTTTATATTCTCCAGATCTTGCTATAAGGTCAGCTACAACTCCAGCTAATATAATAAGCGGAGCCCCCAAATAGCCCATACCTAAGATAAACATCATAATAGCTATCAGTATCGACATAATAGTAATCATTCCAAACTTTTCTACCTTAGAGTAGAAAAGCATCATAGGTATAGATCCGGCGAGTGGTATCATAACAACATACGAAGCTACAATATATGGATGAATATATCCTAGTATTCCGCAGACAAACTCTACCACAAGAACTATGGCAGTAAAGATTCCAACCGTAATAAAGTCCTTCACCGTAAGTTTCTTCGTTTCCATTATTAAACCTCCGTAATATATATTAGATTAAACTAACCATGGATAATATCATATTACTTATATTTTTTCAACATATAATAAATTAAAATCCAAGTCATAAATTATTTCTGAATCTAATCTATCTGCCAGTTTTCAGCTTTCTGTCTTATCTTTACGAACTCGCTGTATTTACCGCCATGAGAAATCAGCTCGTCATGAGTACCTTTCTCTATTAAGCATCCATTATCTAAAACCAGGATTTGATCCACCGATTCTATAGTTGCAAGTCTGTGAGCTATTATAATAACTGTCTTCCCCTTTGAAAGCTCTGTAATAGCCCCCTGTATAAGATGCTCATTCTCAGGATCAATGCTGGCTGTTGATTCATCAAGTATTATAATTGGAGCATCCTTAAGTATAGCTCTCGCTATGGATATTCTCTGCTTCTGTCCTCCTGAGAGAGTTCCGCCTCCTTCTCCGATTACGGTATCATATCCATCCGGCAGCTCCATAATAAAGTCATGACATCTGGCTTTCTTTGCTGCTTCAATCATTTCTTCTTCAGTTACATTATCCCTGCCAAAACATATATTTGCTCTTATGGTGTCATTAAAAAGATATACATTCTGAAACACCATGGAAATGTTAGAAAGAAGGCTGTCACAGGTGAACTCGGTAAGCTTATGTCCTCCTATAGATATACTTCCTGAAGATGTATCATAGAATCTGGCTATCAGATTGCATATAGTCGTCTTACCACTTCCTGAAGGACCAACAATTGCAGTAGTGCTTCCCTCAGGCAGTCTGAAGGAAACATCCTTCAGAATCTTTCTCTTTTTATCGTATGAAAAGTCTACATTTTCAAATATAATATCGAATCTCTCCGGCTTAATATCAGTTCCTTTTTCATCCAGAAGACTGCCCTTAGATATTTCATTTAACTTATCCAGAGCATTATTAATTACTGCCAGAACATGTGCACTATCAGCTATAGGTTCAACACTTCCGAATATTGACATAGAGAGAAATGCTACAACTATAACAAACTTAAGCTCCATATCTCCGGCAATTCCTGCATACATTACCGACATAACCATCCAGGCACTTGCTGCCTTTAGCGCAAAAAGATGTAGGCAGTTATAAGGAATAAATCCACATTCTATCTTTAGAGCAATCCTTTTTGCACTGGCTACCGCATCTCTAAATGATGCTATAGAAGCCCCCTCCATTCCAAATGATTTAACTACCGGAAGTCCTCTTGTATATTCAAGTGCCGCCTGTGTGAGTCTCTCATTTTCTGCATTTAAGACCTTTGTATTTTTACTGCTGTGATACGATATCATACTAAGAAAGACAAATGAAACAACCACTCCAAGCACTGCAATAAGAGCAGCCTTCGGACACATAACCCCAAGAAATATAAGTATACATATAAAGTTCAGATATCCTCCTACGAAGTTATCCACCATTCTTATACCCATATTTTCAAGAGTATGGAGTCCTGTTGTTATCGCGTTAAGTATCGCACCGGAATCGTTAGTCTGAAAATATCCAAGAGAAACTCTTTTCAGGGCTTCACCAATCTTAATTCTATCTCTTGCGATAAGCAGATATCCTATCTTCTCGTGGAATCTGGCCTTAAGATAATCAAAGAGAAATCTTCCTATTGTTAGTACCACTATAACTCCCAGACACTTAAGCCATAATGTATCAGGAATGTCTTCTCCTGCCTTCAGGATTTCAACTATTTCAGCTATAGTAAATCCCGCAAAGGCAACAGGTGCCGCTACCATCCAGGACGAAAAGAAGGAAAAAACAAAACCTAAAAAGAGGTCGCCCTTAAAATCTCCACACCATGCTATTATTCTTTTTACTGTACTGAACATTCTATCAAACCGCCTTTCCTGCAGACCATTTTCTTGCACCTATATGTGCCTGCCACATTCTGTTATAAAGCGGACACTTCTCCATAAGTTCATCCTGCTTTCCTGATGCTTCGATCTTACCGTCACTTAAAACCACTATGTTATCTGCTTCTTTAATCGTGGATAATCTGTGAGCTATGACAAGCAGTGTCTTATTCTTTGTTAGAGCTGCAATAGACTGCTGGAGTTTATCCTCATTTTCTGGATCTGTAAACGCTGTTGCCTCGTCCAGTATTACGATTGGTGCATTTTTCAGCATCATTCTGGCTATCGCAATACGCTGTCTCTCACCACCGGAAAGTCTCTTTCCTGCTTCACCAGCTGATGTATTATATCCATCAGGAAGCTTGAGGATGAATTCCTCACAACAGGCCGCACGTGCCGCCGCTTTAACTTCTTCATCTGTAGCATCAGGATTTCCAAGCCTTATATTTTCAAGGAGAGAACATCTGAAGAGGAAGTTATCCTGAGTAACAAAGCTTACAAGATTTGCAAGGCTTGTCACCTTCATGTCCTTAATATCCACTCCACCAATTTCTATACTTCCATCAGTTACATCCCAGAACCTTGCGATCAGCTTAGCAACCGTAGACTTGCCACCACCGCTTGGTCCAACAAGTGCAGTAAAACTTCCCTCTGGAAGAGCAAGATCTATTCCGTGAAGTACCTCGCCTTCCTTTTCATCATAAGTAAAATGAACATTTTTCAGCTTAACATCATATCTTTCAGGCAGCTTCTCAACACTAGGTTCACTGAGTGTTTTCATATCGAAAAGCTTCTGAATCTCTTTAACTGTATACTCCATTTCTCTAAGGCTATTAGAGAACACCTCAATCTTTGTCATACTTATGACCATTGACATTGCAAGCATAACTGCAAGCGCCATTTCTGAAACAGACATACTTCCCTTGTCTATCAGAAGAACACTGATGGGAACTACACCCAGCAGGGTTGCAGGCATAAAAGCAAATGCCAGCTTCATAGTAACCCAGGTATCCTTCATCCATTCAATAACGAAATCCCGATAATCCATTATAGCTCCGGCATATTTTTCATAGCTTACACCTGTCTTACCGAAGGCCTTTATAACCTCAATTCCTTCAATATATTCAACTATTACACTGTTCATATGTGCATTCGCTTCCTGATACTTAGCCAGATTTCTTCCACTTATAGAAAATGTAAGCATCATAAATACTATTCCTATAGGCAAAGCAGCAAGTGCACCAAGCGCCACTCTTATATCTATCATGCAGAGTGCAACAAAGCTGACTATAGGTAGTACCAGATGTCCAGAACCTTCCGGCACAAAATGTGCAAGCGGCGGCTCTATATCTTCTATCTTGTCTACTATAATCCCCTTTATCTCACCTATCGAATGTGCATACACTTCACCCAGCGGAGCTTTCATAAATACATCCGCAACCTTAAGTCTCATTCCTTCCAGGACATTAAATGCAACATAATGAGATATACCTGTCGATAATCCAAAGGCCAAAACCTTTATAAAATACATTCCGAGTGCTATTAGCCCCCAGAAGAAAACAGTCTCTTTATCAAGTCCGCTCGTCATATATGCATCAAGCATCTTATATACGCAGAAGTACGGTACTATACCTGATACCAGACTTATTATCGAAAGCACTACTGATATAGCAAGCTTTGTACCGCTGCCTTTCGCATAAGACAGCAGCGTCTTAAACCAATTATCTGATGATTTCATTTTTTTCGTCACCTCTATCTCTTAACAATATCTCTATTTTTTACCTCAATTTTCAGGTCTTATTTTTCTGGCCCTCTCGTCAATCATATATTTCTAAAATCCATAGGATTCATGCCCATAACATCCTTAAATGCAGCTGCGAACTTGGATGGATTATCGTATCCCACACTTTCTGCTACATCCGAAACTTTCAGGCTGCTATCATTTTTTAGTAACTCCGCAGCCTTATTTATTTTGAATTTCTTTATGTATTTATATATCGGGCTGCCATATATCTCACGGAAGTTTTTCCTAAGTGTAGATTCCGGTATACCAAACATTTGCGACAGATCCTCCACTGTATAGTTTTTACCCGGAGAATCTATTATCAGCTTATGAACTTCCTTTATTTTCTCTGCCTGACTCGCAGGAATATATATTCTGTCATCCTTATACAAAGTCTTATCCAGCATTTTCAGCCTAAGAAGAAGCTCCATAATCTTCACCTTAAAAAGCTCCATTCTTATCTCTTTTGGAATGTTATACATTTCACTTAATACGTGTTCTATATATTCATCATTTTTCAGTAAGCTATCTCTTCTGATAAAGTATTCCTTATCGGAAAAAATACTCTTATCGGAAGAATCAAACATATCATGTGAACTGAATTTTTCAACGATAGCCCCAATATCTATATCAATTCCCGAAAGCTCGGTCTTTATACTATTCTCTGCCGCTCCGATTTCAAAGCCTATCGTCATGCCATAGTAATAGCCATTCGGCATATGAATACGCCCCGAATGATTTATTCGTCTTCCTAGCTTTAGATCACCTGATTCCATATAGAACTTATTACCCAGCAGGTTCTCATGTTCTATTCTCCCCTGTCTGCAGTGATCAATACAGAATACACTTTCCATGTTCTTGAACTCAGACTCACAGGAATCCAGATGAAACTCATCAAACATAACGTATACACCCTTCATCACCATGTAGAGAGTCATATATCCTTCACCTGTAGGCGACTGGATCCTAAGAACGTGAACATCATCACTCTCAGCGACAGACTGAACATTCGATCCGAACCCCTTGCTTTTCAGGACCCCACTTATCAAATTATCATTCATATCACAACCTCTTTTGATTATTATGGATTAGAAACTTCTTAATATAATTAGATATATCTAATCAGCAGTCATAATAATGCCACATTCCAAGCGAATATGCCACTCCATTTTGATATTTATGCTCCATTTTGTTTTAAAATTGCTGTAGCTATTCATGGTTAACTGTTACTATTCACATTTAACTCAAAAAGCACTATTGATTTCACACTGAAAAAGCCGCTATGAAACTAATCATAGCGGCTTAGTTAATTATGTTAGAAAATTATAAGTCCTATATGGTATGCAATAAATGCAAGCACCAGTGAAAATGCTGTATAGTAGCCGGCGATTATTGCCGTCCATTTCTTTGAATGATTTTCCTTGTAGGTTGTACTCATTGCCATAACGCAAGGCATGTTGAAGGAAACAGCGAAAAGGAACGCCAGCATTTCTGCCTTGGTAAAGAACTGAGGAAGAGTACTCATAACTGAAGTATCTATACCACTCTTGGCATTAAATGCAATACTTGTAACATCAGTTGCTCCACCAAAGAGAGCACCTAATACTCCAAGCATAGACTCCTTTGCCAGCATAGATGAGAGGAATGCCATAAATGCCTGCCAGGTAAGTCCAAATACATGTGTCACAGGCTCTATAGCCTGACCAACAGTCATAAGTATACTTGTTCTTCCATTCCATGCATAAGAAAGTAAATAGAATACTATGGAAACAATAAGTACTGTACTAAGTGCACGCTTAAATACATCCACACCCTTTATAAGTGTTGTTCTGATTATATGTCCCCATCTTGGTTTATGATATGGAGGAAGCTCCATCACAATACCAGTTCTCTGTTCAACTGGAGAAAGCTTCTTTCCAAAAATGAGCGAAACAAGCATTATAGATAAAAACATCATTGCAACTATTGCAAAGGTTACTGCCAGGGATCCAACCGGGCCATAGAATACAGCTGCAAGAGTTGGAATAACCGACCAGGTCGAGCCGCATGGAACAGACCATATAAGAGCCATAGCAAGAAGTCTCTGTCCATAATTATCCAGAACTCTTGTTCCTGTAACACCACCCATGGTACAACCAAGTCCCATAAAGAATGCACATATACTCTTTCCCTGAAGTCCTAGCCTACGCATCATATTGTCGAATACGAAGGATATACGGGCCATGTATCCAACTTCTTCCAGGATTGAAAATGCAAAGTTAACTCCCAGAACGAATCCTGCCATAGAGAGAACGAAAAACAAAATATTAAGCAAAACTACTGATATTAGATTAACTAAGAATGGATGAACCCCCCATCCATTTAACGCATTTGCTATCGGTTCACTTAGGGTTGTAGGAATCATACCGGCTATACCCATGATAGGCGCCGCTATTACCATTGCAACTGCAAAGGCAAGAAGTACCATAACAAAAGCAAGTATCTTTCCACTTATTCTTCCAGTAGCTATTTTATCAAAACGGGATAACTTCTCTGCCCCAGCTTTCTTTTTAAGCACTTTGCTTGTCAGGTCATGAACAGCATCAAACTTGCAGATACCTGATGTAAGTGCAGCCTTATCTATACTCTTTACTTTAGCTTCGAGTTTACTATATGCATCAGATGAAAGTTTTTTCTTAAGTATCCCCATTACATTTTCATCCGACTCCAGTGCTTTTGCAGCATACCAGAAGGATGAAACCTGATCACTCTCTGCAGAACTGACAAGCTCATTCACCTCATCGTAACCAAAATCTTTTCTAATAAACTGTTCTTCAAAGACATCCGTAGACATACTATTTTCTTCAGAAAGAGCTCTTAGCAGTTTTTTCTTCAGATCATCGTAACCCTTCTTGTCTGCCGCTACAAATGGAATAACTGGAATACCAAGCTTTGCACTCAGAGCGTCTGTATCAATTGTCATGCCCTTCTGTTTAGCTACATCCATAAGATTCAGCACAAGCACTGCAGGAACCTTTATACCCGCATAATCAGCCATCATGTAGAGGCTTCGCTCCAGCTGTGATGCATCTATTATAATAAGAACCATATCAGCATTTCCGGAAATTATATAATCCCTTGTTACAATCTCTTCGTCTGAATTAGCAGAAAGACTGTAGCTTCCAGGCAAATCTGCAACAAGTATCTCCTGTCCATCTGCCGTAAATGTGCCTTCCTTTTTCTCAACTGTTTTTCCAGGCCAGTTACCAACATGCTGCCTAAGTCCTGTAAGTCCATTGAATATAGTGGACTTTCCAGCATTTGGCTGTCCCAGTAAAGCTATCTTCTTCATCATATTCCCTCTTTCCAAACATATTTATAAGCTTACAAAAGACTTATTCAAACTATAATTTCGTATCATTCAACCACTATGCATGCAGCATCTTCTCTATTAAGTGCGATCATCGAATCACGGCTATATATAAGAACCGGCTGTTTACGTCTGTTTTTAAAAACCTTAACGATACCACCTGGCACTATACCTATGGAAACTGCTCGACTTATCATATGACTATCTCCATCCATAGATACAACCCTGCCCTGGTATCCTTCCTTAGTTTCGGTAAGTTTCATTCTATCCCTCCTTGCCTCCTTGATTTTCCAAATTCTTTTCCAACAGGGCTGACAAATCCCCTTATCAAAGGAACTTTGGAAGATTTCATTTGTTATATTATTCTAACTTGTGTATAATAAATATAACCTATTCGAATTTCTATACCAATTTAGCCAAAAAAGGTTCATTTAGCACTAAAGTTGGGAGAGTATTTTATGGATATAAAAAAACAGACAAATAAATACAGTGCTACGAAGCAGCATGTTTATCAATATGAGTTTTCAGCAGCTGTAAACGAAATGCTTTATTCCAAAAATGATATAAAAGAACTAAGAGCTGACTATGATACTGGAAGCATTAAGATTACCATTTTCCCTATTTTGGCAGGAATATTCCTTTCGCTGAATGAAGAAATCGGATCATCTATCCCATTTGATGAAAAAATTTATAATTACGAACTAACTACCATCAATCAATGTCTGACTGGAAGGTGTGAATTTAAACATCCCGGAGAAGCAGTAAGTTACATATCTCCGCAGCTTACATGCATTGCCAGAAAAAGGCGAATGGATGCATTCTACTATCCGCTTGGGAAATACACCGGGCTGGAGATAAGTATTATTGAAAGCCTGATAGATGAAAGCACAAAGGATTTTCTTGGAATATTTTCTATAGATATTGAGCAGCTAATATCGAAATATCTGAGCCAAACCGAAACCTTTATCGGGAAAGCCGATGCAAGACTGCTGACCTCTTTCAAGGAGCTGTATCAGCTACTTAGCACGAAGAATCTGGGAAGAATCAGGCTCAAGGTTCTCGAAATCTTTGAGCTACTATTATCCGAAGACGTTGTATCTCCTTCCAAATCAAACTATCTCACCTCGGGACAGGCAGCAATGGCAAGAAGAACACATGATATCCTGACAAGCGACCTTAGCAAGCATATACCCGTTCACGAAATCGCAGCGGAACTGGGAGTAAGCGAAACCAGTCTGAAGAATTACTTTAAAGAAGTATACGGCTCCTGCATATCAGACTACATGAAAGAAAAAAGAATGAAATACGCCGCAGATAAACTGCAGAATACTTCACTCTCAATTCTTGAAATAGCAAGCAGTATCGGATTCTCAAATCAAGGCCGCTTCGCCAAGGTCTTCCATGACTATTATAAATGTAAACCGCTGGAATACAGAAGGAACCACTCCCCATATTGATGACTTGCGAGTCTACTCTCTGTTATCCTTCAGGCTTTCTACGAGATTCACTTTCCCGACTTTTCCTCTCAGGAGAAGTAATGACAGAATATAGCTGATTAATATAAGCATTATTATCTTTAGAACGGAAACTGGATAAATAAGTGTTTCTATATAAGTTTTATACATTGAAACATTTGCATCAAACACGGCCTTCGTTCCATATACACCCATTAATATACTTAGTATGATGGCGATTGGAATGAGGAAATTATAGACATTTGTAACCATTCCATTTATCTCTTTATTTCGATATCCCAGAACCTTTAGCATTGAAACCGAGGATTCAGATTCTGATATCAGAACACTTACCATCATATAGACCACTATTACGCAGATGGCGATTGCAAATATTTCTAGCATACCGACTATATTCTGCATACCATTTTTTACTTCATCTATCTGATCAGCAAGCGACTGCTTTGTTATGGTTTTGGCAAGTTGTTCTTCGTCTATATCTATAGCTTCGTCCGACATTATGATGTTGTAACAGTCTTCAGGCATATCCAGAAGCTCTGCCACATTTTCCCTTGAACAGTAGATAGTGGCCTGAGAATCATTTTCGATTACATCAGTTATCTTTACTTTATATTCATCCAGGGTAATAGGATTAATAAATGATATCTCATCTCCCTTTCCTACTCCAAAGGCGAGGGACGCCATAGTCGTTATATAGTAATGACTTTCATCATATTCCAACTCATTTCCATCTGCGTCACTGAAATTGATATATTTACTATCCTCTATTCCCAGAAGCATTATCATATCATCTCTATCTTTAACTTCAAAGGTGCTTCCAAGTATAGGACTTCCTTTATCAGGTTCACCCATCTCCGGAGTCTTAAGGAAGTATTCATATTCAAAACTTCCTATCTGATCTACTGTATTATTCACATAGGAATCCATAGAATCAACGCATGTTACACAGAAGCT
>JAILEL010000153.1 GCA_024687845.1 Eubacterium sp. | reverse complement strand
TTATCTACAGAAATTTCAGCATCTTTAATTAATGAACTAGGAGAAATAGCTTCAAGAGCAGCATTTAAGCTTGTATATATTTTTCCATTATATATACAATATTCATTGCTACTTCCACCAACTAAAGTATTATAATCAGTTTTATTATTATATTCGCTATCATAACCGACGACCTTATTTTCACCTGCATAAATGTCAAATCCATCATCTTTACTTGAATCAAGAATTTTTATTGATATAGAATACAAGTTGTCTTTACCCTCAACCTTTTTAAAAACACCTTGGCTAAAAGTCCATCCCCAAGCATCCGAAGTTGAAACTCCTTCCCCGAAATCAATGCCTGTATGACTCCAAATATCTATATATAGAGTCTCACTTCCCTCATAATAGTAATACAGATCAAACGTATCACTATCCGCTGCATTGACATTTGCCATATTACTAAATGGACTAACAAGCCCAAAAATAAGCACGATAGCAAAAACAATATGTAGCAATTTGTTTTGATTCTTTCCTTTCATTGTATCCCTCCTCAAAAGAAAATATGCGCTCATTCTCCCCCCGGTAGCGCAACCGGTTGTTCATAGTAATTATGATTATACAATATAAAAGGATTTTATGCAAGTGTTACATTTATAACTATTATTATAATTCATTTTATGCATGTTGAACAAATCATTCTGCTTCCGAAAGTAACAGGTTAAGATATAAACATTTGAATTAAAAATAAATATATGTTAGAATAAATTGCGATTTTGCATTAAAGAAATAATTCTTTAACAAGATGAAATAGAAACCTTTGACTTTTTATAAAAGCATTTTATAAGGAGTAATATAATATATGGCACTACCTAATACTACTGATGTTCCTGAAAAGTATTATCAACCTAATTCTGATTTTGATGGAAGGGTTGTTCATAGTTCTAAGGAACTGGTTAATTATAGGCCTACTTCACATATTAGAATATGGTATAACAATCAGAAAAAAGGATATGCGCAGCATTCTCACGAAGCCCTGGAAGTTTTTTTATGTATTCAAAATAATTATGAGATAATAGCAAACGGCAAAAAATTCACTTTACATGAAGGTGATATTTTAATAATTCCGCCGCATATGTTCCATGAATATATAAACGACAAGTATGGAATTCGTTTTATATATCTTATAGAAATGAACCAGTTTTTTAATTCTCATGATTATAAAACAATAGAATCTCTATTTTTCGATGCATTTCTTTGTAACAAAACGACTTGTCCGGATATTTATGAGCGAGTATACAAATTATTTATGGAAATGAATTCCGTTTATTTTACAAATGCTCATTTCTGGGAAACTATCGTTTATGATAAGATCTATCAAGTATTTATAGAGATTGCAAAGCATTCCGAGAATTTAGTAAAAGCTGAAACCAGCAGCGCATCTCAATCTATCAATAGAATCAATTCTCTTTTGAATTATATAGATATTAATTATGCAGAAGATATTTCAACTGAACAAGCTGCTGAATATACAGGCTTTTCAAAATATCATTTTTTAAGGCTTTTTAAAGCTCAGACCGGATATACATTTCATGACTATCTGACTTTAAAAAGAATCAGTGTAGCGCAGGAGCTCCTAATGACAGACACTCCGGTAACTGATATAGCATTTCAGACCGGATTCAATACTCTCCCATCCTTCTGCCGAACATTTAAAAAATACACAAACAGTTCTCCAAGCGATTATAAGAAAATGAGACTCGAATCGCTGGATGACAATCATAATCAAGTATAATATTTTTCTCAGATAAACATTTATACATTATCAGATTACTGTGAAATGTGATACAAAATAGCTTTATAACAAATGCAAAAAGGTGATACTCAGAATTCTGAAATACAGATTTCCAGGTATCACCTTTATTTATTTCCCTAAAACAACCTTCACTTTATTTTAAGAAATATTTTTGAATATTATTCTTTGTAATTATCCCTTAACACCACCAAGGGCTACACCCGCAATGATATATCGCGATAAGAATAAGTATACTATTATCAGAGGTAGAACTGTAAGTGTCAGTCCGAGATAAATCGAACCAAACTCAGTCTTATAAATATCTCCTCTAAGAAGAGATACCATGATAGGCATTGTATACTTTTCTTGTTTTGTAAGAAGTACAAGTGGAGTAAACAAGTTATTCCAACTACCAACGAAACAGAAAATAGCCTGTGTAGCAATAGCTGGCTTCATAATAGGAATAATAATTGTATTGAATATACGGAACTCTTTAGCTCCATCAATACGTGCTGCCTCTACCATTTCCATCGAAAGTGTAGGATACAGATACTGTCTCATATAGAATACTATAGCAGGTGCTGCTATCGCAGGAATTATAAGCATACTCAGCCTATTTGTAAGATGAAGCTTATAAACCATCTGATAGAAACCAATCATAGTAACCTGTGCAGGTATCATCATGACTCCGACTATAAACTTGAAGAAACCATTCTTCAATTTCCAATCATATGCAACAAGCGCATAAGCTGTAAGAGATGAGAAATATACATTCAGCGCTGTTGAACAAGTTGAAATAATAATAGAATTCATGAAACCAACCATAGGATGGAATGATTTACCAGTAAGAATCTTAAAGTTACTCATAAGATACTTAGAAGGTATTAAAGACAGAGCCATCTGCTGAATCTCAGTTGTGGATCTTGTAGCATTAACCATCATGATCCAAAATGGGAGGACACTCAGAACTGCAAGAAAGATACAAACTATATGAATAAGAATTTTCATACCTGAATGCGACTTCTTATTGAACTTAGCTTGCGCATTTGCTGCAGCGATTCTATCATTTTCTGCTGACATTTATACCCCTCCCTTCGCTGCATGTTTGAGCTTCTTAGACTTAGCTTTTCCATATCCATCAGTATCGTCTTCTCTCATAATCAAGAAGAGAACTGCCGAACATATCATGATAACTACGAACATTATCATACTTGCCGCTGCTGCTCTGTTGTATAAATAGCTTCCACTGAATGCTTGTTCATAAATATAAACACTAGTTGTCTTAGTAGCACTATCAGGACCACCAAGAAGGAATAACTTCGGAATATCAAACATATTGAGACCACCGATCAAACTAGTAACAAGAGTGAAAAGCAATATTGTTCGAATATTAGGCAGAGTTACCTGGAAAAAGGTTTGAACCTTAGTTGCTCCGTCAACTTCTGCAGCATCGAAAATATCAGGGCTTATACCCAGAATTCCCGATATAAGAATTAACATTGTATAACCGTACCACATCCAGAATTGAATAAATGATACAATTCCTTTTGCCCAAGGTTTACTTAGAGGGAAGTTAAATGGCTTACCCTGTTCTAGAATTCCGATACTCATAAGAATATCATTTACTGGGCTCTTAGGATAATCAAAAAGAGATTTGAAAAGTATGGCAATAGTTGCTGCCGTTATGATATTAGGCATGTAAAGCAGAACCTTATATACACCTTGGCCTTTAATATTCCACCTTCTGTCTGTAAACCAGGCTGCAAGAAGTAAAGCAAGTAATATCTGAGGTACGAAGTTACATAACCACATAATTACTGTATTCTTAAAAGCAACCTGAAAGGAATTGCTAGACAAAACTGTCTTAAAGTTAGCAAAAATATCATCCTTGAGGAAGTGTATACCATTAGGTACTACTCCCTTCAAATCTGTAAAACCGATTACAGCAGTATAAATTATTGGATAAAGCTGAAATATAAGGAAGGCCACAACGAAAGGGATGCTGAACAAATATCCGTATTTGCTATATCTGACAACTCCTTTTTTCTTCTTCATATGGAACCTCCGTACATTATTTGGATTAAAGTCCCCAAACCGTATTTTAGCAGATGCCTCAGACAAGCAAAGGCATCTGCCGTCAAATACGTTTGTTATTTAATACTGTCTAAAATAAGTAATTATATTTTAATTACTCTGCTTCAACGCCAAGCTGATCAGAAACATTTGTCTTGAAATCAGCAATAGCTGTTTCCTTATCCTTCTCACCATGAGCATACTGAGAAGCCTGATCCTGCCATGCAGTGTTGATTGTCTCATCATACTGAGTCATTGTCTTACCACTTGCATTGCTGTTAGCTGGAATGAATGAATCGAACATGTTCTGTCCGCCAAGGAAATCAAGAGTACCATCTGACATACCAAGAACTGTGTTAGAAGCAACAACGTCCTTTGTTCCGCCTTCACCATTAAGTGTTCCGTTAGCCCACTTATACTGAAGACCATCTTCTGTACAGTTAAGTGTAATCCAATCGATGATCTGTCCTACAGCTTCCTTCTTCTCTGAATCCTTGTTAGCCATAAGCCATGTACCACCCCAGAAGAAACCTACTGGAGATTCACAAACAGCCCAGTCACCATATGTACCTTCGCCAACTTTCTCACCACCACAGTTAGGAGCGAGTGTATAGTTGATAAGCCATGCAGGTCCGAAGAAACCAAATACCTTCTTTGTACCTTCATCCTTCATATCAGCAAACCAAGCGTCTGCCCAAGCTGAAGTATCATTTGTATAACCATTGTCAATAAGTGTCTTAGAATAATCCATGTACTGCTCAATCTTTGGATCGATGTGAAGTTTTCCATCAGCATTAAGCCATCCTTCATCAGCACTGTGCTTAATAACTGTCCAAAGATCACCCATACCTGAAAGCATTGCTACGTCTTTACCCTTGAGTGTTTCAGCTGCTTCGAAGAACTTATCGAAGTTACCTGTTCCAGCACCAACGATATTGCCGATTTCCTTTGGATCATCTGTTCCAAATACATCCTTAGCGATTGAACGTCTGTAGATGAAGCATCCACCTGTTGACTGATATCCAAGAGCTACAAGATTTCCGTCTTTGTTTGTTCCGATATCAATTGTGTAAGGTGCAATCTCAGCTGCTGAAACTTCAGCATCTACATCGATACCAAGGTCAGCATATGGAGCTGCGAACTGAGCCATATCACCCTGAGTATACTTAAGAACGAATGCTTCCTCTGCACAGTATAAGTCAGGTGCATCTGCTCCACCTGCAGCAAGAGCCTGATCAAGTGCTGGCTGATAAGCGCCATCTGTTGTAGCAATGATTGTAGAATTTACATCATAGCCAAAATCAGGATTAGCTTCAAGGAACTTGTCAACCATTCCAGGAACTTCGTCTGTGAATGTCCAAAGATTGATTGTACCCTTTGAACCTGATGCACTATCATCTGCTGCTGCTTCTGTAGCTGCTTCAGTATCATCTGCTGCTGCTTCTGTAGCTGCTTCAGTATCATCTGCTGCTGCCTCTGTAGCTGCTGTGTCGTCTGTAGATGTAGAAGATGAATCTGATCCGCCACATCCGGTTACCATTGATGCTACCATACATGCACTAAGTGCAACAGCAGCAACACGTCTCATTTTTCTCATGTTTAAAATCCTCCTTATAATACTTAAACAACCTGTCTATCAGCATCAGTACTTTGGGCATAAAGTACTAACGCTTTTTGAGACTGTCAATATTATAGTAAAAATTGCATAATAATGTTTATCAAATATTGCTCTGTTTTTAACAAATATTGCTAAAAGTTCCGTTTTTTTTCATATTTTGTCTTTTTTATAAGGGTAAATATGTACAAAAAATGACATTTTTGTTACAAATTGATTATTATTCAAATATATTGATGGCTTTTTTTTCAACAATTTTACTGTGAAAAATATACAAAAGCCGGAAACGAAGAATAAATCATACTCTTCACTTCCGGCTTCTAAAGAAAAGAAAGTTTTTAAACTATAGTAAATTGATAAATACTATCAGAATGATATCTCTCATCTGCATCAAATATTGGAGAATCTATATCCGATTCAGGAATAAAGTTTACAGCATTTGGAATATACTGCGGTTCCAGACACATACCTGATCTGTCATGATATTCAAAATTACCTTTACCCTTCTGCTCTCCTATAAAATTCCCAGAATAAAACTGAGTTCCAGTTCTGTCAGAATACAGATCCATTCTTATGCCGCTCTCTTCACTGTAAAGAGTAGCAAAATGTCTTAGATCACCTGATTCACCTTTTATTATAAAATTATGATCATATCCACCTACGTATTTAAGCTGGATTTCATCAGCATTTATATCTGTTCCAACCTTTTTAGGAGTTCTAAAGTCAAATACTGTACCCTCTACTGCAAGCTTTTCTTCTGTTGGAATAGCTTTTTCATCAATTACAGGATTGTAAAATTCGCTATCAAGAGTAAGCAGATGACCTTCAATACTTCCCTTATAATGTCCATTAAGATTAAAATACATATGACTTGTTGGATTAATTACTGTTTTCTTATCAGAACCTGCATCATAGGCAATCTTAAACTCATTTTTTTCAGTAATACTATAAGTAACCGTTATAGTAAAATTACCCGGAAGTCCCTGTTCCATATCATTTGACTTACAAATCATTGAAACACTGGATGAATCATAAGAAATAACTGTCCACATTTTTTTATCAATACCATTATTTCCACTGTGGAGATTATTCTCATTATCATTCTGATCCATCTGATATGTAATACCATCAATTACAGTTTTACCCTCAAATATACGATTAGCATTTCTACCTATTATTGTTCCGAAAAATGTTTTTCCGTTCTCATAATCCTCAACTGAATCATATCCAAGCTGAACATCACGAAGCTTGCCATCTCTATCAGGGACTATAAGTTTTGTAACGGTTGCACCAAAATCAATAATAGTAGCAGACATACCCTTAGAATTAGAAATTTCATACGAAGTAACTGTTGCTCCGTATTTTGTTTTACCAAACTCTGCTTTCATCAATTCCCTCCTAAATGCCTTCAACCTTAATGATTAATTATAAAAATCCTTAAGTAACGGATAAAGCTTTCTAAACTTCTGATATTTTTCTTCATATTTTGCTACAAGCTCAGCATCTGGTTCAACAACATCTACTACCTTAACAATTTTGTCAGCAGCTTCCTGAACATCAGCAAAAGTTCCACAGCCAACAGCTGCAAGTATAGCACCACCAAGTGCAGGACCTTCATCATTTGCTTGAATCTCAAGCTTGATATTCATTACATTTGCAATGATTTTTCTCCAAAGTGGACTCTTTGCACCGCCACCACAGATATTAGAAACTGAAATCTCAATTCCAAGGCTTCTAGCAACTTCAAGAGAATCTCTAAGTCCAAATGCAACTCCTTCGAGCACTGCAAGTACCATATCTTCTCTTGTAGTATCCATACTCATTCCGAGGAAACCAGCTCTTACAAGTGGATTATTATGAGGTGATCTTTCTCCCATGAGATAAGGCATAAAGAATACACTATTCTCACCAAGTTTTTCAATTCCCTTCTGAGCGCCTGCATAATCCTCATCACGAAGTATTTCATCCATCCACCACTTATTACAAGAAGCAGCAGAAAGCATACATCCCATAAGATGGAATCCACCATCTGCATGAGCAAATGAATGAAGACTATTATATTCATCAACTGAGAACTTATCATTAGTAATGAAAATAGTACCTGATGTACCAAGTGAAAGATTACATCTTCCAGCTCCTACAGTACCAGTTCCAATAGCTGCTGCTGCATTATCTCCTGCACCAGCAACAACCTTAGTAGTTCCAGTTATACCAAGTTCAGCAGCAATATCTGACTTAAGTTCACCAACTACATCAAAGCTCTCGTGAAGCTCTGGCATTTCAATATCAGCTATGCCACAGATTTCAAGCATCTCAGCTGACCATTTTTTGTTCTTTACATCAAGAAGAAGCATTCCAGAAGCATCAGAATAATCAGATGTATAAGCACCAGTAAGTCTATATACTAAATAATCTTTTGGAAGCATAAGCTTCTTAATCTTCTTAAAATTGTCAGGCTCATTATCACGAACCCAGAGAATCTTTGGAGCAGTAAAACCAGCAAATGCAATATTTCCTGTATATTCAGAAAGTTTATCCTGTCCAATAACTGTATTAAGATATTCTGTTTCCTTGGTTGTACGTCCATCATTCCAAAGAATTGCAGGTCTGATAACATTATCATCAGCATCAAGAATAACAAGACCATGCATCTGTCCGCCTACTCCGATACCTTCAACAGTTTTATCTGCTTCATCTGCAAGAAGCTTTTTTATTCCTTCAATAGTTCCTTTATACCAGTCTTCAGGGCTCTGCTCAGACCATCCTGATTTAGGAAAACTTAAAGGATACTCAACTGATACTGTTTTTTTAATATTTCCATCAGCATCCATAGCAAGAAGCTTAACAGCTGATGTTCCAAGATCCACGCCTAAATACATCTTCACTATTCTCCTTTTAATAATTTTTTGATACAAACATAACAGATTATCCACAATGTTTCATAAAAATATAGCCTGCTATGTCATTACTTCTTTAGAGTATCACAGACCATGAGCAAATACTTTTCAAATCTTGCTTGATTGTTAACTATTATTGCTCTTAAAAAGAAGACAGCTGATACTAAGTACCAGCTGTCTTCAAACTATTATTTTCAATTATATCATAATCATAAGATACCGGATTTACAATTATGCAAATGGATTTTCTGACTTATACATTACTCCTGCTGGATGATTGTAATCAATCTCATCAAATCTTACTCCGAGGAACTTGAATACATCAAAGAGAAGCTTTCCATTGTGATGGAATGTAATTGCTGCATGATGTGGATAGTTCTTCTGAACAAGTACGTGACGATAGAAACGTCCCATCTCAGGAATAGCGAAGATACCGATAGCTCCGAAGGATCTTGTTCTTACTGGAAGAATCTCACCCTCTGCAACATATGCACGAAGCTTTCCATCTGCTGTGCTCTGAAGTCTGAATACTGTAGCATCTCCAGGAATAAGATCTCCCTCGAGTGTTCCGTTTGTAACTTCTACTGGAAGTGAACGAGCCATAATCTTCTGGTTCTTCATTTCGCAGAAAGCAAGCTTGTTTGTAGCTGTATTTCCACAATGGAATCCCATAAATGTATCAGTAATCTTATAATCATAAGCAAATTTGCCTTTGATTTCTTCCTCATACATATCCTTTGGAACAGTGTTGTTAATGTCAAGAAGTGTAACTGTATCTTCACTAACAAGTTCTCCAATGTACTCTGAAAGAGCTCCATAAATATCAACTTCACAAGATACAGGAATTCCATCCTTTGCAAGACGGCTGTTTACATAGCAAGGAACGCACTTAAACTGTGTCTGGAATGCTGGCCAGCACTTTCCAGCAACAATTACGTTTCCTCTGCTTCCCTTATGAGCTTCTACCCAATCACGAAGTGTAAGTTCATACTGAGCAAGTCTTGAAAGAATCTCAGGTTTTTTGTTACCTGATCCAAGTTCAGCTGCCATATCTTCTACAACTGCAGGAATTCTCTCATCTCCCTCATGCTTATTGAATGCTTCAAAAAGATCGAGCTCTGAATTCTCTTCTATCTCAACGCCAAGATTGTAAAGCTGCTTAATTGGAGCATTACAAGCAAGGAAATCCTGAGGTCTTGGACCGAAGCTTATAATCTTCAGATCACTAAGAGCTATTCTTACTCTTGCTACTGTCTTGAAATCATTTATCATATCTGCACATTCTTCAGCATCACCAACTGGATACTCAGGAATATATGCACGAAGATTACGAAGCTTAAGGTTATAGCTTGCATTGAGCATACCACAGTAAGCATCTCCTCTGTCATCAAGAAGACTGTCACCAGACTCCTCAGCTGCTGCAATAACAGCACATGGTCCCTGGAACTCTTTAACAATAAGAGTCTCACTTGACTCTGGTCCAAAGTTTCCAAGATAAACAACTATAGCATTACATCCAGCTGCATTTACCTCATCAAGAGCCTTTCTCATATCAACTTCATTCTCAACAGTTGTAAGGCACTCATAGATATCGCCATATTTCTTTGTGTACTCAGCTACTACAGCCTTTCTTCTTCTTTCTGAAAGTGACATTGGGAAACAGTCTCTGCTCACAGCGATAATTCCCAGTTTAACCTCAGGTATGTTCTTCATTGTGATAACCTCCTTTTAACACATCATATCTTTTCTTTTATTTGTTTATAGATACCTTCAGCATCTAATTCATACTTATGAAGCAGTTCAACTGCAGGACCTGATTCACCAAATGTATCTCTAACTCCGATTCTATGTAATGCAACTGGAGCATTTTCAACAAGAACCTCAGCTACAGCACTGCCAAGACCCCCAATAATAGAATGCTCTTCTACTGTGAAAAGCTTTCCAGTTTCATTTGCAGCCTTAATAATAATGTCCTTATCAATAGGCTTAATTGTATGTATATTAATTACTCTAACACTAACACCATCTGCCTCAAGCTTCTCAGCTGCTGCAAGTGATTCAGCAACCTCAAGACCTGTAGCAAAAATAGTAATATCCTTACCATCCTTAAGAAGAACGCCTTTTCCAATCTCAAACTTGTAGTCCGGATTATCATTTATAACTGGAACAGCGAGTCTTCCGAATCTCATATATACAGGGCCATCCACATCATAAGCTGCATTAACAGCAGCCTTTGCTTCAATATCATCAGATGGATTAATAATTGTCATACCTGGAATAGTTCTCATAAGTGCAATATCTTCATTACACTGATGTGAAGCACCATCTTCACCTACTGAGATTCCAGCATGAGTAGCACCAATCTTAACATTAAGGTGTGGATATCCTATAGAATTTCTAACTTGTTCAAATGCACGTCCTGCTGCAAACATTGCAAATGTGCTGATATATGGAACCTTTCCACAAGTTGAAAGTCCAGCTGCTATACCTGTCATGTTTGCTTCAGCAATACCGCAATCTATATGTCTCTCAGGAAAAGCCTTTTTAAATGTAGCAGTCTTAGTAGCTGCAGCAAGATCTGCATCTAAAACAACCACATTATCATGTGCATTTCCGAGTTCTACGAGAGCATTTCCATAGCTATCTCTTGTTGCTATTTTCTTTACTTCAGACATTTTTTATTCCTCCTATGCCAATTCTTTCATTGCAATTTCGTATTCTTCATCATTTGGAGCCTTGCCGTGCCATCCGCACTGATTCTCCATGAAAGATACTCCCTTACCCTTGGTAGTCTTTGCAACGATTGCAGTTGGCTTTCCGGATGTTGCTTTTGCTTTTGCAAGAGCATCCTCAATCTGATCAAAATCATGACCATCAATTGCAATAACATTCCAGCCAAAAGCTTCAAATTTGTCTGTGATAGGATATGGAGAACATACATCTCCTATATGTCCATCTATCTGAAGATCATTATTATCTACAAAAAGTGTCAGATTATCGAGTTTTCTGGAAGCTGCAAACATTGCTGCTTCCCAGATCTGGCCTTCCTGAATCTCACCATCTCCACAAACTGCAAACACTCTGTAATCTTTATTATCAAGTTTAGCAGCAAGTGCCATACCTACTGCAGCCGACAGACCTTGCCCCAGGGACCCCGAAGACATATCTATGCCAGGAATATGTTTCATATCCGGATGTCCCTGAAGATAAGAGCCTGTGTGTCGGAGGGTTTTTAAATCAGCGGTTGGAAAGTAACCCCTGATAGAAAGAACTGAATAAAGTGCGGGAGCTATATGTCCCTTTGAAAGAACAAGTCTATCCCTGTTTTCCATCTTAGGATTTTCAGGGTCAATGTTCATTTCCTGAAAATATAAATATGTAAGTATATCTGCTGCAGAAAGTGATCCACCTGGATGTCCAGACTTTGCACTATGAACTGCAGTTACAATACCTTTACGAACTTCTTTTGCTTTCTCTTCTAGATTCTTTTTAATATTCTCATCCATTATTTATGCTCCACCTATAATTATCGATACAATTAACAAAAAACAATCAATATATTACTCACCAAATACTGCTTTGTAATCCTTCTGGAACTTTTCAATACCCTGATCTGTAAGAGGATGCTTTGTCATCTGCTCAATTACAGCGTATGGTACTGTAGCAATATCAGCTCCTGCAAGTGCGCAATCTGTAACATGTACAGTATTTCTGATACTTGCAGCAATGATTTCAGTACTAATATCATAGTTGCTGAAAATCTGAACAATACTTTCAATAAGATCAATACCTGGAGTACTAATATCATCAAGTCTTCCAAGGAAAGGTGATACATATGTAGCACCAGCTCTAGCTGCAAGAAGAGCCTGATTTGCTGAGAAGATAAGTGTAACATTTGTCTTAATACCTTCTGCAGAAAGAACCTTAACAGCCTTAAGACCTTCAACTGTCATAGGAATCTTTACTATCATATTAGGATGAATAGCAGCGATTTCTCTTCCTTCCTTAATCATTCCTTCAGCATCTACAGTTGTAGCCTTAACTTCACCACTTATAGGACCATCAACTATTGAAGCAATCTCCTTGATAACCTCAGTAAAATCTCTTCCTTCTTTTGCGATAAGTGATGGATTGGTTGTAACACCACAGATAACGCCCATATCATTTGCTTTTCTGATATCATCTACATTTGCAGTATCAATAAAAAATTTCATGTGTAAACTCTCCTTCAATTTTCTTATTTTTTTATATCTCAACGTCTACAATGAGACATTTATTACCAGTTAATACTTCGCTCCTTTCATCAGGCTGCTGTCCACCAGCAAACAGTCTGTATTTTCCACTTAGTTTTACTCTTCTGCCATCTTCAAGAACAGTATCAAATGCTCTATCTCCAAGCTTTAAGGTAACCATCTTTGTTTCACCTGGTTCAACAGTTACTCTTTCGAAAGATGCAAGACTAAATCTTGGTTGATTATTTATATCAACTGAAGCTTCGAAATTATATATTCCTGAATTTTTACCATTTGATAGTTTTTCTTCTATCATATTGCTGATATATAGCTCAACTATCTCATCAGATGTAACAGCTCCAACATTTTTCACCTTAACCTGAACTTCAGATTCATCAATAAACTTAAGATCTGAATACTCAAATTTTGTATAAGACAAACCATATCCAAAAGGATAAAGAGGTTCTTCTGTAAGGTATCTGTAAGTTCTGCCTTTCATGCTGTAATCTTCGATTTCAGGCTGTGTACCATCTTTATAAAATGTAACAGGAAGCTTGGCACTAGGAATTGCATTTCCAAATATAATATCAGCCATCGCTTTTCCACCAGCCTGACCACTATACCAGCACTGAAGAATCGCATTACAATTAGAATCTTCAAAACTAAGATCCATAGCACTACCAGTATTACAAACCAGAACAACAGGTTTACCGGTAGCAACAACTCTTCTTACAAGCTTCTGCTGTGGTTCAGGAAGGAATAAAGAAGTTTTGTCACCAGCAGCAAATGCATTTCCGGTATCTCCTTCCTCTCCTTCAATAGTAGAATCAAGTCCTACACAGAGTATTACAACATCACTAGCTCTTGCTGCCATCTCAGCCTCACTTAGTCTGTCATCATCTTTAGCAAGATTCTGGACTTTAGACTTAAAAAGATGTGAGCCTTCAGAATAATACACTCTGGTACCTTCATTAACAGCATCTTTGATTCCTTGTAGATTCGTAATATATCTTGAAGATGTACCATTATAATTTCCATTTAAAACATCAATGGAAGTTGCAGTAGGACCAATAACAGCAATCTTCTTTATTTTATTTTTATCAAGCGGCAAAATGCCATCATTTTTAAGCATTACAATTGAGTTAATGCTCGTCTGATAAGAAAACTCAGCTGATTCATCTGTATCAATATCGTCGATACCAAGACTATCAAACTCAGTTTCTTCAGAAAACATTCCTAAAGCTGCTCTAACTGTATAAGCACTAATAGCAGCATTTCTAATCTGTTCCTCTGTAACAAGACCTTTATCATAAGCCTCCATTACACACCTATAAACAAAACCAGCATTTACATCACAGGTTTTTTCGAGTGCAAGTGCAGCAGTTTCCCATTTATTTGAAGTAACCTTATGGTTTTCATGAATATCATTAAGTGCAAAGAAATCAGATACAAAATATCCGTCGAATCCATATTCCTCACGAAGTCTTTCAACACCTAATTTCTGACTAGCACATGCTGGTTCTCCATTAACCCTGTTATATGCTCCCATCACACCGGCCACAGCACCCCTGACTACGGCCTCGCGGAATGCTGGAGTATAGGTTTCTTCAATATCTTTTTCACTGACCACTGCATCGAATTCATGTCTTAATGCTTCAGGACCAGAATGTACTGCATAATGCTTTGCACATGCAGCTACCTTCATATATTCTCCTTCGCCTTGAAGACCTTTTATAAAAGCAACGCCAAGTTCTGCTGTAAGATATGGATCCTCACCATATGTTTCCTGACCTCTGCCCCATCTGGCATCGCGGAAAATATTAACATTTGGAGACCACATCGTAATGCCTTTGTAAAGATCATAATCACCATATCTTGTGGATTCATTGTACTTTGCTCTCGCCTCAGTAGCAACAACATCACCTACCTTACGAAGAGTTTCCTTGTCAAACATTGCTGCAAGAGCAATAGCCTGAGGAAATACGGTTGCTGTACCTGCTCTAGCAAGACCATGAAGACCTTCATTCCACCAGTTATACTCAGGAATACCAAGTCTTTCAATAGCCGGACTGTCAAATCTGATCTGAGTCGCAGCTTCTTCTAAGGTCATAGAATCAACTAATTTTTTTGCAATATCTTTAAATTCTTTCTTCATGGCAGACCTTTCTTAAATAAAAAACAAATATCCACTGGTCACGTCATTTACTCTTTACAAAAGCCCCCTACTTTTAACCTTCACTGTCCCCAACTCTAACCTTCACTTAGAGTCCCCGACTTTTAGCCTTCACTCTGCTAAAATATATCATTACAATAAAATAACCTTCACATTATTTTTGTAAGACTTTTGTAAAATAATAGTAACATAGTAAATATTCAAATACTTTACAAATATTGCGAAATAGTTTTCCAAAGTTGCTATTATATAAATGTCATTTTTATCAAAATTATGTGTTGCTGGAATTTCATATTTGTAACAACAAAAAAAAACTTGCAAACATAATGTTTGCAAGTCTTTATCAGGGGATGAGGGATTCGAACCCCCACCAACGGTTTTGGAGACCGCTATACTAGCCCTTATACGAATCCCCTATTATAAAAACTCGATTTGCTCTTAGCAAATCGAGATTTTTTATTATAATTGTTCGTTCAAAACTTCACACAGATCAATTATCTTCAATCGTATCTTACAAAACCTATTTACTAGGAAAAGCTCACGACCTATTAGTACACCTCAGCTCAACATGTTGCCATGCTTATACTCAGTGCCTATCAACCTCGTAGTCTTCGAGGGGTCTTAAGAGATATCTCATCTTGAGGTTGGCTTCACGCTTAGATGCCTTCAGCGTTTATCCGTTCCAGACTTGGCTACCCAGCTATGCACTTGGTAATACAACTGGTACACCAGCGGTCCGTCCATCCCGGTCCTCTCGTACTAAGGACAGCTCCTCTCAAATATCTTACGCCCACGCCGGATAGGGACCGAACTGTCTCACG
>JAILEL010000147.1 GCA_024687845.1 Eubacterium sp. | reverse complement strand
GATTTTACACATTATAGAGATATGAAAATCTTGACGACATTTTTTGACAGAATTTGAGGGCCTTGTTCACAAAATTGTCATATAGTATATTTTATTTTACACATCGGCATATGTCAGACGGCATATGCCGATATTGATTTTGAATGTAGTTTTCGAGAGAAAAGAATGAGTTGTGAAAAATATATTGAAGAAATTGAGTTTCACTGTTATAATTGTTTTCACCTGAATAGTGAAAGGGGAGATAAGTGTGAAAAAAATATTATCGGTAGATGTTTTTAAAGTTTTTATTGAAAAAATTTCTATTGTAAAAAAATGTAAATTAAAAAATAACAATGAAGCTGTAATAGAACTAAATAATGGAAATAAAGGTATAGTGTTTCTTGCTATTGCGGATGAAGGATATCCGAAACAAGTCATGGATATAATTGCAAATACAGACTCGAATCTATACCGTGTGATAATAGCTCCTTATATTAGTGAACAAACTTCTTGTATATGTAAAGACGCTGGTGTAGGATATATGGATTTGGCAGGGAATTGTTTTATATCGTTCGATTGTTTTTATATAGATATTAAAGGTAATAAAAATGAAAATGTATCTAAAAGAGGATTAAAGTCAATATATGAAAGATCTTCAGTTGTTTCTTCGGTTATTCTTAGAATAATGCTGGAGGATGTGAATAAGGTATGGAAAATGAAAGATTTAGCAGAAGCGGCGGGCTGTAGTATTGGACAGGTTGCAAAGGTTAAGGAATTCCTTTTAAAGCAAACTTATATAGAGAAAACATCTAATGGAATTAGAATAGTAGAACCAAGCGCTTTAATGAGTGATTGGGCAAAAGTTTACGACAATAATAGTGAAGAAAAAATTTCTTGTTATTCATTAGACAGTGTATCGACGCTTGAGGCAAAACTAGCAAAGATGAAGACTGATATAGGAGTTGAAAGTATATTGACTGGTTTTTCAGGAGGTTCCAGGTATCAGCCTGTAGTTAGATATCAAAAAGTGCATGCGTATATTGATTATATGAATATTGAAAAAGCTATAGATTATCTTGGACTTAAGAAGGTAGAAACAGGGGCTAATGTGATACTAATGCTTGCATATAATGACTGTGTGAAGCAAGGTGCAAAACTTCAGAAAGGTAATATGGTTGCATCTCCGGTCCAGCTATATTTGGATTGTATGAGTATCAAGGGACGAGGAGAGGAAATGGCGGAGGCCATACTTGAAAGGGAAATTTGTAAATGATACATGATGAAGATTTAAAGAGTAGTGTGGATTATTCTGAGGGACAAAAGAAAGCAGCACACAGGGTGCTTGTTGAGTTAGTTAATTTATTTGGTGAGTATCGTGATGATATCAGAATAGTAGGTGGTTGGGTACCGGATTTAATGTTTCCGAATGAGGATCATGTAGGTAGTGTTGATGTAGATGTATTAATCAACCATTTGACGCTAAAGGATTCAGGCTACCAGACAATGGCTAAGATATTACTTAAAAATGGATATGAGGAACATCCTGAAAAATACTTTTCTTTTATCAAAACTGTAGAGGTAGATGGAGAAGAGTACATAGTTGATGTAGATATTCTTGCCGGAATGTATGGTGGTACTGCTTTAAAGAAAAGAAGTCAGCATGTACAGGGAGTGAAGGCTTTAAAAGCGACAGGTGGTAATTTTGCATTTGAATTTCCACCACTGCAAGTAAAAATCGAAGCTGAAAGGGTAGATGGAGCCATTGATAGAGCAGTAGTAAATGTGGTTGCTGTTGTTCCATACATAATAATGAAGACGGCAGCTATGGGAAGAGGCAAGGCTAAAGATGCTTACGATATATATTTTATAATTAAGCATTATGTTGGAGGTATTGATTCTTTGGCAGAAGAATTTAAGAATGTTTCTGATAAACCAATTATACAGGAAATGAAACAGAAGTTGCAGGATAAGTTTGCGTCTGAAAAACATGCAGGTCCCAAAGACGTATCAGATTTTATGGATTTGATGGATGACGATGAAATTGAGATGATAAGAAGAGATGCATATGAGCAAGTTATTGCATTATTAAGTAAGATTTGACGACTTACGTGTTTTGATAGAAAAAATTCATTCGCTTGAGTTTGTTCATAAATCGAGTGTGTGAAAGATTTTCTGTAAATAAGATATCCTAAGATAATTGACGAGCTGTATGGCGGTAAGATTACCGTTGTCCAGCTCGTTTTGACTATACCTAATCCCATTGATTTCATCAAGAATTATGATAAAATTGGTACATAATTATATATCAGTATATAATTCAATGCATTCATCTAAATATATTCATATTCCTGGCACTGTAGAAGTTAATAGGACTCGAAATAATAGAAGAATTGCTATGGTTTACGCTATATTTGAATATAAAGAGTCACATATAATAAAACAGATTGTATTGCAAAGTGGAACGGTAAAATATGAGTCTGGAGACAGGATTACTGTGTGTTATAATCCTGAATCTCGAAAGAATAAAGTTCGGATTGAAGAAGAAAACAGTCTTTTTAAAGCTAGCGCTATAGTTTTATTTGGATTCTTAATTATTATAGGGGCTTTGTTTGTTGTATTTTTTATTTGAAAGGTTAGTCTAGAATGCTTTTTTAAATAGGTCTATTATTTTTTATAGTTTTTATATTTTTTCATATATTGTTTCGGCTTTAATAGCATCCATAATGTTTTGTATTGACGATGTAGAAAATTCATTGGTTCCATCATATTATTAGAAGGCTTTTTGAAAAGTGTTATAAGGATAACCTTCATTCCATATGGGCCAATCAGGAACTGTATAGACAGGGAAATTCAAAGGATACATTTTACAACATCCTTGAAACCAATATGAAGACAGTTTATGAATCCGCCAGACGACAAGGGTACCAGTTGTGGGAGATTTAATATATAACCATATAGGAGAGTTTTTACGAGATGATACAACAGGAATATAGACAAAATTCTTTGGACTATTGGAATAATGTCCATAAAGAGTACAACAGAGAGACAATAAAAGTTGATGACTGGCTGGAGAGGTTTGATTCGATAATAGATAATTCCTCGAAGCCGATACTTGATCTAGGCTGCGGCGGAGGTAATGATACCTTATATCTTATCACAAAGGGAAAACAGGTTATTTCCTGCGATCAGTCAGAGAATGCCATTAAGAATATAATAAAGAATTTTCCGGAAGTTAAAGAAACAAGATGCTTTAACATGCTGGACGGAATCCCCTTTGAGGATGATTCTTTCGAGGTTGTTATTGCTGATCTATGTCTGCATTATTTTAATGATGGAGATACCAGAAGTATTATTTCTGATATTCATAGAATACTTGTTCCCGGTGGTCATCTCATCCTACGAGTAAACTCGATAAGTGATGTGAACCATGGAGCGGGACAGGGAGAAGAGATAGAACATCATCTTTTTGAAACCATAGGAAAAACTATCAAAAGATTCTTCGATGAAGAAGACATCAGAGAGTATTTTAAAGACTTTAATATTGAATACCTGAATGAAGAGATAATGACCAGATATAAACTGGAGAAACGTTTGTATAGGGTTTGTGTAAGAAAAGATAATAAATGACAAAATAGGAGTAATATGTACAGTTTTAAATCAAGAGTCAGATATAGTGAGCTAGCTGCTGATAAGAGGTTATCGCTTGTATCTATCATTAATTATTTCCAGGATTGTTGCACCTTTGAGGCAGAAGATAAGGATGTAGGGCTTCAGGGTTGAATATAAGATGCAGTCAAAGCTGGGAGATGTTCTTTATCCAGTTGTAAAAACTACGGATGAAGGATATATCGTAGTACTGAATGATGAAGCCGGTAAAGCGAAACTGGTGTGTGAGTTTCTATAGGTGAAAAGAGTGTTATGAAAGATATAGAAGTTTTAAGGGCTGAGGAAGAATGGCAGCGCGCCGGTGCGTATTCAGTTCGTATACAGGGGATGAATCGGCAATATCACATTTCCCTGCGTGATGAGTTTGATGAGCACGACTGCGATGGGACTAGATATATAGTTCTGCTTGATGATGGGTATCCCGTGGCAACCTGCAGATTCTATGAAGTGAGTGAAGATAGTGTCGTGCTTGGAAGACTCGTGGTCCTTTCGGAGTATCGTGGAAAGGATCTTGGTTTAAAAGTTGTAACTGAAGCTGAGACTTGGATTAAAGAGCTTGGATATAGAGAAATCATAATAGACAGCCGCGTGGAAGCGATAGGTTTCTATGAGAAGGCAGGTTATTTGCATGTGGATGATACAGTGATAAAGAGCGGAGATTTTGATTGTATCAGGATGCATAAAGTGATTTCATAATACCTTGATTCTCACATTTCTCCGATTGGAAACTTCACATTCTTCCGGTTGGAAACTTCACATTTCTCCGATTCAAAACTGAATTTTTCTCCGATTTGAGATTAAATACGCGAAGTAAGATGTTCAGAAAGGATATGAAGAAACAAATCGAAGAATATAGTAACTACGGAAAAGAATACATGTAATTAAAACCAATTGTAATGGAAGGATAGAGATGATTAATACTGTTGTAGAAAAATGGCTTAATGACAGAGGATTCGGGGACAGGATTACTGAACATAAAGATACTATAGATACTGTTGAACATGCTGCTATGCAGATAGGATGTACGGAAGCTGAGATAGCGAAGACACTTTCGTTTATTGTGGATGAAAAGCCTGTGATAGTTGTTATGGCTGGTGATGGAAGGGTTAACAGCTCAAAGTTCAAAGGCCAGTTCCATACCAAGCCACACATGATTCCACGGGACCAGGTTGAAGAGCTTACGGGGTTTCAGCCCGGAGGTGTTTGTCCCTTTGGTGTTCCGGAAGGAATTCCGGTATGGCTGGATATATCGATGAAAAGATTTGAATATATACATCCGGCAGGCGGCAATGAATTTGTATCAGTTAATCTTACACCTGATGAACTGGAGAAAGCTTCAGAAGCAGTTGGATGGTGTGATGTATGTAAAGGGTGGGAAGGAACGGAATAGAGAAATAATATAATTAATGGAGTGAATACAATGTTTGAACGTATAGAATACATAGTTGAAAGAATAGATGGAGATTATGCCTATCTGAAGAATGAGGCGGCTCCGGATGAGGAGTTGAAATGTGTGGCCAGGGCACTCCTGCCGGAAGAGATATCCGAAGGAACAAAACTGGCTTATGAGATGTTTCAATATAGCATGGTATAGGTAAAGTAGATATGGATGAATTAGCAATTCAAATGATAGATCAGACCTTTTCGGTATGCAAGGTTGAAAACTATGATGGAATAGATATAGAACAACCTTTTGTTTTTACAGGCAGTACCGATGAAGAAAAATCTCTGGTATGTCCTGAGTCTATGGTTCCATCAAAGACTATAGAATGTGATGATGGCTGGAGAGGATTTCGTATAGTTGGACAGCTGGACTTCTCGTTGATTGGAATTCTGTCTCGTATATCAGAAATCCTTGCTTCAAGTAAAATAGGTATATTTGCGGTATCAACCTATAACACGGATTACATATTCGTGAAGAAGGAAAATTATGAAAAGGCTCTGGATGAGTTAAAGAACGCTGGTTATAGGATTGTAAGTGCCGGTGTATTATCCGGGGAAATAGTAGGAACTGAAGAGGCATTAGAATACTACTTAAAGGGATTGGTAGAGTTTGATAATCAAAACTACTCAGCAGCGATAGAGTTGTTTGAATTATCAAATAGTAAGGATGAGCATTTTAAAACTTATGAAAGGCTTTATAGCTGTTGGCTGAAGCTTTCCGATACAAAGAAGGCTTATGCATGTATTGAGAAGGCTTATTATCTAAATCCTCAAAATGATAAAACAGCTTTTGAGTATGCTGAAACACTTGTTGAATCAGGAGATACAGATCATGCATTAGAGGTTTTAGACGACATTTTGCAGAGAAATCCTTCTTTCAAAAAGGCACAGGTTCTTCAGGAAGAGATTATAAGTAAATAATTTGGAGTGAGAATAATGATAAAACCTGTAGTTAGAGATATATTTTTCCTTGGCCAGAAATCTGAGGAATCTACAATAGATGATATACAGGTAGCAAAGGATCTTCAGGATACGCTGGCTGCACACCGTGAAGGTTGTGTTGGCATGGCAGCTAACATGATCGATTATAAGAAGCGTACGATTATAGTATCCATGGGAATCATAGATCTCGTAATGAATAATCCGGTACTTATCAGTAAATCAGGAGAGTACGAGGCTGAGGAAGGCTGCCTTTCTTTGGATGGTACAAGGAAGACGACAAGATATAAAGATATTGAGGTTGAATATGAAGATATAAACTTCAGTTTAACTTTCGATAGGGGGTTTTATGATTTTAGAAAATGAGAGTATGGCAACGCCAATAATATATGGTATTTGCTGTGTATTATTTGTTATTCTGCTTCCGATGATTATTAGTAAGCTAACAACACCTAAGTTTGTTAAGGAAAGGTTAAAACAGAAGAAAAAATGTACAGCTAAAACAACTGGGAGAATACTGAAAGTATATGGTACTGCACCGCCTGAATTTCGACAAGATCCGGGTTCTTGGCCAGGAGGTAATCGTACAAAGGTAATTTATGAGTATTATATAAATGGCGTAAGATATACTGGCCTCGATGAAATATTTATAAGTTTAGCAGCAGTAGGGGGAACAGTAAATATTTTATATGATCCCCAAAATCCTTCAATTAGCTGTACACCTTATGGGAGAAAGGTTGATAATGGCACTAATCATATTATTCCAATACTTATTGTTCTCGGTGTATTTGCGTTTATTATTCTTTTTGTTATTTTAGCGTCAGTTGCTTTAGGATCCAGATTTAGATAGTGAATTATTTCGGAATATATTTCCAGTTTAATGGAGGTCAGAAATTAAATGAATAATACATATATAATTAGAGAGGCTGTTCCGGATGATGCAGAGAATATGATTTCATATCTGAATCAAGTGGGTGGAGAATCTGATTACTTATTACATGGAGAAAATGAATT
>JAILEL010000144.1 GCA_024687845.1 Eubacterium sp. | reverse complement strand
TGCAGCTGAATCATGTGACCATGCGCTGTCATGAGTGGAAATGCTTTGCAATAATCTCTGAAGATGAAGGCATTAAGACGGTTACTCCAATTGCAGGAACTGATGAAAACCTTGCTAAGTTTAAGATTACATATGGTGATGATAGAGCCTTACCAGAGAGTGACATTTCATATATCCAGCTTATAGAGGAAAATGGCAGTTATAAAGATGGTGTATTTGAGGTATATCTGTATAAACCGGGACAATACAGAATATATTATGGTGATAAGTTTGTAACTGTAAACTCTGCAACGCCTGATGTTTCATTCACTTCCGAAGAAGGAACTTATAGTGAAACGGAATATAGTATTATCGAAGAAGATCCATTCAGTATAGGAATGGGACAGGTAGATGAGATAGATTACTATATATCTACACTTGACGGATCGAATACAGAAGAAGATGGATATTATGTAAACAAGATTACTGGTATCTATGTAAAAGAGCCTAAGGAACCTGATGAAAACTTTAATAAGTATTTCACTTACAAGATTAGTGATGATGGAACAAGTGCCAAAATCCATGTAGATAGAGAAGTGAATCTTAGTGAGATAATATTTGGAGTAACATATGATTCGAGTTTCTACGCAAAACAGGCTGATAATTCATATGCTTTTGATAAAAATAGAAGCTGGAATGGTGATGATGAATTCCACATTTACATAGAAAATGATGAACGAGAACTCGTAGATCTTTCTGAAGTTAAGTGGAATTATACCAAAGCATTTGAGTTTGATTCAAAGGAGAAAGCAGTTCAGCTGGCTGGACTATCTGAAGTTGTGGATGTTCAGTATTCTGATAATAAGAAGACTGATATAGGTAAATATACAGCAACAGCTGAGCTTAGTATTAAAGAAAAATATAAGATGGAATACAGGCTGGCAAGACAGCTTCCTGAAGAGATTACAAGTCTTAAATGGGAAATAATTATTCCTGAGAAAGTTCAGGCTGTAATAGATAGTATAGAAGCGCTTCCAGTTAAAGCAAAGGTTGCTTTGACTGATAAGGATAAGATTAACGAAGTGAAGGCTGCATATGAAGCTCTATCCGCTGATGAGAAGGCATTTATTGATGAAGCTTCTGTAAAGAAGCTGACAGAAGCTGAAGCAGCGATTGAAGCTCTAGAGAAAGCAGCTGAAAAAGAAGCAGCTGAAAAAGAAGCAGAAGAGAAGAAGACAGCAGCTGATAAGGCAGCTGCAGCAGCTGTAAATAAGTCAATTACAGATATCCCTGAACTAAGTAAGATTACTACTGCTGACGAGGCAAAGATTAAGGCCGCAAGAGCTGCATATGATGCTCTTACTGCTGATCAGAAGAAGCTTGTTAGTGCAGATGATCTTAAGAAACTGACTGCCGCTGAGGAAGCACTTGAGAAGCTTAAGGGCGAAAAGCAACCTGAAAAGATAGCACCTAAGGTAGGAACATTGCTTACTTACAAAAAGAATACATATAAGGTCAATAAGGTAAGTAGTAAAAAGGCATATGGTGAAGTGATTTTGGTGAAAGTAAGCAATAAAAAAGCAAAATCATTCTCTATTGAAGGAACAATTGAAGTAGATGGATATAAATACATAGTTACTTCTATAGGTGATAATGCGTTTAAAAATATGACGAAGATGTCTAAAGTTTCTATTCCTAATAGTGTCACGAAGATAGGAAATTATGCATTTAAGGGTTGTAAAGCACTTAAAACTGTTAAGATTCCTAACAAAGTTAAAACTCTCGGAACAGGAGTTTTTCAGGGATGTATTAAGTTAACTAGTGTTAATTTCTTAGGAAAAAATATTAAAAGTATTCCTAAAAGTGCATTTTCTGGGTGCTCAAAACTTAATAAGATTGATATTACAGATAATGTAACGAGTATAGGAGCAAATGCATTTAAGGGATGTAAATCATTAGTCAGTATTAATGTTAAATCTAAAAAGCTTAGAAAGGTTGGGACAAATGCACTTAGTGGAATAAACAAAAAAGCTGTAATAAATGTACCTAAAGGAAAAAAGAACAATTATACTAAAAAATTCAAGAAAAAGGGACAGAACGATTCGGTAGTGATCAAATAACTAATCTGAATCAATAAATCGGAGCCTGTGGTGAGTCAAAAATTGGTTTGCTACAGACTCCGTATCTTTTGACACTTATGAGTAGTTATGATAAACTTAAAGGAGTTTTTAAACTTGTATTGGAGGGTGTAACATGAGGGATAAACTTCAGAATTGGATTAACTGGATATTATACGATGAATTAATTGATGGCAAGATAAATGCACCTAAGCATCTTCTTGGTAATCACGGTTATGGCGATGGTCAGGTTATTACCTGCTACAAGCCCCATAGTCAAAGTGTTTCAATAAAAACTCCAAGTGGAAAAACAAGTGTGCCTATGGAAAAAATCAGTGAGGATGGTTTCTATGGTGCATATTTTCCAAAGAAGAAATATAAAGGAACAGCATATAGATTTGTTACAGAGTATTATGATGGGACAACTGTTGAAAGTGCTGACTGCTATGCATTTGACGGCCTTTTTACTGATTATGATGCATATCTTTTTGCAGAAGGTAAGAACTACGATGTTTACAATAAAATGGGTGCCCATCCAATGACAATAGATGGTGTTAAAGGAACTTATTTTGCAGTGTGGGCACCAGATGCCAGACGAGTTTCAGTTGTCGGTGATTTTAATATGTGGGATGGGGCGCTCAATCCTATGCAGATTCACAGTGCATCAGGAGTTTATGAGCTTTTTATTCCTGATGTTCTGCCAGGAGCAGTATATAAATTTCAGATTCTGACTCGTTATGGAGACATTTTATACAAGGCTGATCCATATGGAAACCAGGATCAGGTTCGTCCGGACAATGCTAATATTGTAGTTGATATCAGCAATCTCAAATGGACTGATAAGGCATGGATGGAAAAGAGAGCTAAGGTTGACAGAGTATCAAGAATGAAGATGCCTATGTCTATCTACGAATGTCATCTTGGTTCATGGAAGAAAAAGATAGAAGACAGTGATTTTGGCTTCTATAATTATAGAGAATATGCAGATGAGATTGGAAAATATCTCCTTGATATGGGATATACACATATTGAGCTGATGGGTATAGCAGAGTATCCTTTTGATGGTTCCTGGGGATATCAGGTTACAAATTACTTTGCACCAACCTCCAGATATGGAACACCTGATGATTTTGCATATTTCGTGGATCATATGCATGAGCTTGGAATCGGAGTAATACTTGACTGGGTACCGGCGCATTTCCCAAGAGATGCACATGGTCTCGGACGTTTTGACGGCATGCCACTTTATGAAAATGCAGATCCAAGAAAGGGTGAACACCCTGACTGGGGAACTTACATTTTCGATTATGGCAGAAATGAGGTAGCTAATTTCCTTACTTCAAATGCTCTCTTCTGGGTTGAGAAGTTCCATATTGATGGCCTTCGTGTGGATGCGGTTGCCTCCATGCTATATCTTGACTATGGTAAGAGAGACGGTGAGTGGGTTGCTAATAAGAATGGCGGCAAGGAGAACCTTGAGGCTATAGCCCTTCTTCAGAATATCAATAAGGTTATGGAAGAAAGAAATCCAGGTGCATACCTTATTGCTGAGGAATCTACTGCATGGCCGGGAGTTACAGCTCCTGCTGATATGAAGGGACTTGGATTTTTATTCAAGTGGAACATGGGCTGGATGAATGACTTCCTTGAGTACATGAAGCTGGATCCATACTTCCGCAAGTTTAACCATAACAGACTTACATTCTCACTTTCATATGCTTATGCAGAGAATTATATACTTGTAATGTCACATGATGAAGTTGTTCATCTAAAGTGCTCAATGATCAACAAGATGCCTGGACTTGAGTTCGATAAATATGCTAACCTTCGTACAGCATATGGTTTCATGGCTGGACATCCTGGCAAGAAGCTTCTGTTTATGGGACAGGAATTTGCACAGCTTCGTGAGTGGAGTGAGGCACGTTCGCTTGACTGGTTCCTACTTGATAAACCACTTCATAAAGGTATGCAGGATTATGTAAGAGATCTGAACAAGCTCTATACAGGTTATGATGCTATGTATTATAACGATAACGAAGTGATGGGCTTCGAGTGGATTAAGGTGGATGACGCAGACAGCGGAATTGTCGCTTTTGTAAGAAGGGGCAAGACAGCGAAGGATCAGTTGATGTTTATCTGCAACTTTGTGCCGGTAGAGAGAAAGAATTATAAGATAGGCGCTCCGTGCCTCACAACCTATAAAGAGATTCTTTCATCAGATGATGTAAAATACGGCGGTCTTGGAAGAAATCTGGGAACTGCTAAGAGTATAAAAGCTGTTGCAGAAAAATGTGACCGTATGAAGAACAGTATCACGATAGATGTACCACCGCTTTCAGTGACGGTGCTTAAATATGATTATAAAGGGTAGATAA
>JAILEL010000128.1 GCA_024687845.1 Eubacterium sp. | reverse complement strand
ACTTCTCCACCAACATTTTCCTTACGAGCCTGCTTATCTGTAAGCACACCCTTGTTTGTAGAGATTATAGCGATACCCATTCCTCCAAGTACCTTTGGAAGGTTATCTGTATCTGCATATATTCTAAGTCCTGGCTTAGATATTCTCTTGAGACCCTTAATAACCTTCTCATTCTTATCCTTACCATACTTAAGTGTGATTCTGATCACATCGAAGTTTCCTTCTTTAACAGTTTCAACGGCCTTTACATATCCTTCGTCAAGAAGAATCTTAGCAATCGCCTGCTTCATCTTAGATGCAGGTATATCTACTGTATCATGTTTCGCAGTATTTGCATTACGGATTCTTGTAAGCATATCTGCAATTGGATCGCTTGTTGCCATGTTATTATCCTCCATTATAATTTGTAAAACAAACAGCATCTGGATATCAATCTACATTGTAGATCAATATATCCTACCAGCTTGACTTCTTAACGCCTGGAATGTCACCATTGTAAGCAAGTTCTCTGAAACATACTCTGCATATTCCATACTTTCTAAGATATGCATGAGGTCTTCCACAGATTTTGCAACGTGTGTATTCTCTTGTGGAGAACTTCTGCTTCTTCTGCTGTTTTACTTTCATAGCTGTCTTAGCCATAGTTTCTTCCTCCTTACTTCTTGAATGGCATACCGAAGAGTCTGAGTAATTCTCTTGCCTCTTCATCAGTCTGAGCTGTGGTTACGAATATAATATCCATTCCTCTAACCTTATCAACCTTATCGTATTCGATTTCAGGGAAAATGATCTGCTCCTTGATTCCAAGTGCATAGTTTCCTCTTCCATCAAATG
Source organism: Eubacterium sp. (assembly GCA_024687845.1). The sequence continues at coordinate 13,709 of JAILEL010000128.1, read as the reverse complement.
ACTCAGCACTTACTCCACGGAAGTCACGAACTCGTGGAAGAGCGAGATTTATAAGTCTGTCTGCAAACTCATACATTCTCTCGCCACGAAGTGTAACTTTACATCCGATTGGCATACCTTCACGAACTTTGAAGTTAGCTACTGACTTCTTAGCTTTTGTAATAACAGGCTTCTGACCTGAAATTGTTGTCATATCTTTAACTGCTGACTCAAGAATCTTACTGTTTTCCTTAGCTTCACCAACACCCATGTTGATGACGATCTTCTCTAATCTTGGAACCTGCATAACATTCTTGTAGCCAAACTTATCTGTCATTGCTTTTTTGATTTCGTTTTCGTAGTTTTCCTTTAATCTACTCAATGTTCTTTCCTCCTTCCAAGATTAGTCTATTGTCTCGAGCTTTCCGCCCACTTTAGCTACTCTCTTCTTATCCTTGCCTTCGCCAGTAAAACCAACTCTTACAGGCTTACCCTTATAGAGGTACATTACATTTGATATATCGATAGGTGCTTCCTTCTCGATGATACCGCCCTGCTGATTTGCATAGCTTGGCTTTGAATGCTTAAATACTTTATTAACGCCTTCAACAAGAACCTTCTGATTCTTAACGTCAACTGAAAGTACCTTGCCTTCTTTATCTTTATCTTTTCCAGCGATAACTCTTACAAGGTCACCCTTCTTTATCTTAGATGTTGCCACGACGCTACCTCCTTAAAGTACCTCAGGTGCAAGTGAGATAATCTTCATAAACTTCTTGTCACGAAGCTCTCTTGCAACTGGTCCAAATATACGTGTTCCTCTTGGATTGTTGTCATCCTTGATAATAACTGCAGCGTTCTCGTCAAATCTGATGTAGCTTCCATCTTTACGATGTGCACCCTTCTTGGTACGAACTACAACAGCCTTAACAACATCGCCCTTCTTAACTACACCACCTGGTGTTGCATCCTTAACAGATGCCACTATTATATCGCCAATGTTGGCATATCTTCTGGTTGAGCCGCCAAGTACTCTGATGCAAAGAAGCTCCTTAGCACCTGTGTTGTCGGCAACCTTAAGTCTTGTTTCCTGTTGAACCATAACTTTGCCTCCTTACTTAGCTCTCTCGATTACTTCAACAAGTCTCCATCTCTTATCCTTTGAAAGAGGTCTTGTTTCCATTACTCTAACTCTGTCGCCCTTTTTAGCCTCATTATTTTCATCATGAGCCTTAAGCTTATATGTTCTCTTAACGATCTTGCCATAAAGTGGATGCTTAACATTATCGACGATTGAAACAACAATTGTCTTATCCATCTTGTCGCTTGTAACAAGACCTATACGTGTCTTACGTAAATTTCTTTCTGTAGCCATTGTTTCGCTCCTCTCCTACTTAAGCATTTGCCTTCTCAGCCATAACGGTCTGAATTCTGGCAATGTTTCTCTTAACTTCTTTGATTCTGCTTGTATTCTCAAGCTGATTTGTAGCATTCTGGAACTTGAGGTTAAACAGTTCTTTCTTAGCTGCTACTAAATCTATGTTTAACTCATCAACTGACTTTGTCTTAAGTTCTTCTACATATTCTTTAGTCTTCACTACTGCTTACCTCCTTCCAGATCAGCCTTTGAAACTATCTTACATCTAATAGGAAGCTTATGTGTTGCAAGACGAAGAGCCTCTCTTGCCTTCTCTTCAGGAACTCCTGCTACTTCAAACAGAACACGTCCTGGCTTAACAACTGCTACCCAATATTCAACAGCACCTTTTCCTGATCCCATACGTACTCCGATAGGCTTTGATGTTACAGGCTTATCAGGAAACATATCGATCCAAACTTTACCTTCACGTCTAAGATGACGGTTGATAGCTACACGGGCTGCCTCTATCTGATTTGATTTGATCCAAGCTGGCTCAAGTGCTACGATACCATACTCACCTCTGTGAAGCATGTTACCTCTTGTAGCTTTACCCTTCATAGAACCACGCTGCTGCTTACGATATTTAACTCTTTTTGGCATTAACATGATTATTTCTTCGCTCCTTCCTTCTCTTTCTTAGCTGGAAGTACTTCACCATGGTATATCCATGTCTTTACACCTACTTTACCATAGGTTGTATCAGCCTCTGCAAAACCATAGTCGATGTTGGCACGAAGAGTCTGAAGAGGAATTGTTCCTTCGCTGTAAGACTCTGTTCTTGCCATATCAGCACCGCCTAAACGTCCTGAAACACTTGTCTTGATACCAAGAACTCCACCCTTCATAGCACGTCCCATGCATGACTTCATTGCTCTACGGAATGAAACACGCTCTTCGAGCTGCTTAGCGATATTCTCAGCAACAAGCTGTGCATCTGTGTCTGGCTTCTTGATTTCCTTAACATCTATAAGGAGTTTCTTGGATGTAAGCTTCTGAACATCTGTCTTAAGCTTCTCAATCTCAGAACCACCCTTACCGATTACAACACCAGGCTTAGCTGTGTAAACACTGATTTTAACTCTATCTCTTGTTCTCTCGATGTCAATCTTAGAAATGTTAGCATCATAGAGTCTCTTCTTGAGATATTTTCTTATGTTATAGTCTTCAACAAGGTTATTAGAGAATTCATCATTCTTGGTATCAGCATACCATTTTGAGTTCCAATCCTTGATGACACCGACTCTTAAACCATGTGGATTAACTTTCTGTCCCATGACACTCCTCCTATCTTTCGTCAAGCACAACTGTTATGTGGCTTGTTCTCTTCTCTATTCTGTAAGCTCTACCCTGAGCTCTTGGATGAATTCTCTTCATTGTAGGTCCTTTATTTGCATAGCACTCTGCAACGTAGAGGTTTTCAGCTTTAAGACCGTTATTGTTCTCAGCATTTGCAATTGCTGACTCAAGCAGCTTGCAAATGATTCTAGAACCTTTACGGTTGTTATATTTTAAGATAGCAAGAGCGGTATTAACATCCTTACCTCTGATGGCATCTAATACGAAGCATGCCTTTGTTACTGAGACCCTGGCATAAGAAATCTTAGCTGAAGGTCTTGTATCCTTATTCTCATTTCTCTGTCTTTTGATTTGAGATCTATGTCCTTTTGCCATTTCCTACTCCTCCTTATCTGCCCTTCTTCTCATCCTTACCATGGCCTCTGTAAGTTCTTGTCATAACGAACTCTCCAAGTTTATGGCCAACCATATCCTCTGTAACATATACAGGAACATGCTTTCTACCATCATATACTGCAATTGTATGGCCTACGAATGAAGGGAAGATAGTTGAACGTCTTGACCATGTCTTAATAACTTCATGATCATTCTTTTTATTAAGCTCATCAATCTTTTTAAGTAAACTTGCGTCCGCAAAAGGGCCTTTCTTAAGTGATCTAGCCATTACTGTTCCTCCTTACTTAACATTCTTTCCAGATCTGTTTCTAATGATCATCTTGTTAGACTTATTCTTCTTCTTTCTTGTCTTAAGTCCAAGTGCTGGCTTACCCCAAGGAGTTGAAGGACCTGGTCTACCGATTGGCGCTCTACCTTCACCACCTCCGTGTGGATGGTCATTAGGGTTCATAACAGAACCACGAACAGTAGGACGAATTCCCATATGGCGCTTACGTCCGGCCTTACCAATATTTACAAGACTGTGCTCACCGTTTCCTACAGTACCGATTGTAGCTCTTGACATTATAGGAACGTATCTCATTTCTCCTGAAGGAAGACGAAGTGTTGCATACTTTCCTTCCTTTGCCATAAGTTGTGCTGATTCACCAGCTGAACGAACAAGCTGTCCGCCTTTACCAGGAACAAGCTCAATATTATGAATCTCTGTACCTACTGGAATAAATGAAAGAGGAAGGCAGTTACCTACTCTAACTTCTGCTTCCGGACCACTCATAAGTGAATCACCAACTTTAAGTCCTGCAGGTGCAAGTATATATGTCTTAGTTCCATCAGCGTAAACGATAAGAGCAATATTTGCTGTTCTATTAGGATCATATTCGATTGTAGCTACCTTTGCAGGTATATCATCCTTGTTACGCTTAAAATCTATAATTCTGTATTTCTGTCTGTTTCCGCCGCCGTGATGTCTGACTGTAATCTTACCCTGATTGTTACGTCCTGCTGTCTTAGTCTTCTTGGCAAGAAGTGACTTTTCAGGCTTATCTGTTGTAATTACATCAAAATCAAGACCGGTCATATTCCTTCTGGAAGGTGTATATGCGTTATATACTTTGATTCCCATCTTGTTTCTCCTTTACTATACTAGAAATCTATCTAAGGTTAATCTTAAAGTCCTTCAAAGAGTTCTATCTCAGCACTATCAGCTGTAAGCTGAACATATGCTTTCTTGCTCTTTGCTGTTTTACCATAAACCATGCCACGTCTCTTTGTCTTTCCATCCTGATTGATTGTGTTTACTTTAGCTACCTTAGCGCCTTCAAACATCTTCTCAACAGCTTCCTTGATCTGTGACTTGTTAGCATCTGGGTGTACAAGAAATGTGTATTTCTTCTCTACCATTGAGTTCATACTCTTCTCTGTAAGAACTGGTTTTAAAATAACATCATAATACTTAATATCTGCCATTATGCGTACACCTCCTCTAATGCTTTAACAGCATCCTTTGTAATTACAAGGCTGTCATACTTAACAACATCATATACGTTGATAGCATTTCTTGCCTCTGTCTTTACTCCAGGAATGTTTCTAGCTGAAAGGATTACATTCTTGCTATCTCCCTCAGTTACAACAAGTGCCTTGCCAGCCTTTACATTTTCAAGAATCTTTGCAAATTCTTTTGTCTTAGGCTGATCCATTGTGAGGCTGTCAACAACGATGAGCTTTTCATCCTGAACCTTTGCTGTAAGTGCTGAGAAAAGAGCAAGTCTTGCTTCTTTCTTGTTAATCTTCTGTGAATAATCTCTTGGCTTTGGTGCAAATACAACACCACCACCTGTCCACTGTGGAGCTCTGATAGAACCCTGTCTTGCATGACCTGTTCCCTTCTGTCTCCATGGCTTTCTTCCGCCACCACGTACTTCTGAACGTGTAAGAGCACTCTGTGTACCCTGACGCATTGCAGCGAGGTGAGCAACTACAGCCTTATGAACGATATTTTCATTTATTTCTACACCGAAAATCTTATCGCTGAGTTCTAATGTCTCAACTTCTTTTCCTTCAGTGTTTACTACTGATACTGTTGCCATTTTTTAATTCCTCCTTCCGTAAGTGTTACTTTCCAGCCTTTACTGACTCTGTCAGTATAACGAGTGACTTCTTAGGTCCTGGAACAGCACCCCTTACAAGAATTACGTTATTCTCGGCATCTATCTTAACTATCTCAAGGTTCTGGATTGTTACCTTTTCAGCACCCATATGTCCAGGCATCTTCTTACCCTTCATAACACGGCTTGGATCAGAAGCCTGACCATTTGAGCCGGCATGACGATGGTATTTTGAACCATGTCCTGAAGGACCTGAGTGAAGACCATGTCTCTTGATACCACCAGCATAGCCCTTACCCTTTGACTTAGCAGTTACATCAACCTTATCTCCTACTTCGAAGATGTCAGCCTTGATAACTGTCTCGCCTGCTACATACTCGCTTGCATTTTCAAACTTGAACTCTTTAACGAATCTCTTAGCTTCAACGCCAGCTTTCTTTGCATGTCCAACTTCTGCCTTAGTAGCTCCGTGAGCATTACGAACCACCTTCTTGCCAGAACCATCTTTTGTTACTATCTTTTCCTTAATTGTTCCGAAGCCAACCTGTACTGCTTCGTAGCCATCATTCTCAACTGTCTTAACCTGAAGTACATCACAAGGTCCGGCAGCAAGAACTGTTACTGGAATGAGCTGTCCCTGATCGTTCCAGACCTGAGTCATTCCAACTTTTTCTGCAAGTATTGCCTTTTTCACTTTCGTTTCCTCCTAATTTGATTTACAGCGGATTTCTTACTTAGTTTTATCTTTTACTAAGCATTTAATAGAAATCTTTCTAAATATTTTTACAGCGGAACATCTTTCAGGTTGCTGACCCCTTTTTCCCACAGCTTGCATCAATGGGAGATGTTCTTTCTAAATATACATGCGACTTATGTTTCTTCATTAGCTGTTTCCTCGCAACTCGATATAAATAAGGAAATGTCACTATGTTGAAATCAATTTGCAGGATATGTCGCAGTCAATTAGGTACTGTATATTTTGTAAATTGTTTGCAAGTAATTGCTTACTTCATGCGCATGTCTACGTATACTCCGGCTGAGATATCAATTTTACGAAGTACGTCGATTGTTTTCTGATTTGGAGCGATTACATCGATGAGTCTCTTATGAGTTCTCTGCTCGAACTGCTCTCTACTATCCTTATACTTATGAACTGCTCTAAGAATAGTTACCTTCTCAACCTTTGTTGGCATAGGAATAGGTCCGCTTACCTTTGCTCCTGAACTCTTAACAGCTTCAACAATCTCCTTAGCTGCCTGATCGATGAGTTCATGATCATATGCCTTTAATGTTATTCTCATTACTTGATTAGCCATAAAAAAAGCCGCCTCCTTTTTTCACTTTTAATAGTAGTCTCGGTAATCTCCGGCACCGAAACTCTAATGCGAAACAAGCGGTGACTGTACAACTCTCCCGGGTGTGTCACGGATTTTCCATAAAAAATCCGGACTTTCATCCGTCATCTCTGATCATATATCAGATGGTTTGGTACAGTGACTTGTCGCCAGTTTTCTCTGAAACTTGACATTTGCTCCACGAAATAACCCACTATCCTGCCAGTGGCAACCTTCGCTTCAACGCTATCAACGTCACAGCAAGGGATATACTAACATAACAAAAAGGAGATTGCAAGCTTTTTTTCAAAAAACTTCCTCTTTTTCAAGAGGAAGTTTTTGAAGCATAGCAATTTATTTTTAACGTTACTATTCTATCACAGTAAACTTCTATCCTTACTTAATCCCGACTTGATCAGCTGAGATATCATAACTGTAAATACAAGCGCCATAATAAGACATAGTATATCCGGAATATAGGTTTCCTTATTTCCCAGTACTCCCTGAATATAATCAATCGTTCCTATAACTAATGTATGAATAAGAAAGCATTCAAATGTAACATCTCCAAGACTTACGAGAAATTTATTCTTTATTATAGAAGAAATCTTTCCATTTCCAAAAGAAAAAACCAGGATCAGAAGTACATTGGGGATAAACCACTCTACTATCCTATATCTCCATCCAGTTACAGGGATAACCATTATTCCTATCCAAAAAAGAAGCGAAATAATCTCCATAATCGTGAAAACGGCCGTGTCAGATTGATTCGCATCAAAATTCCCGTAGCTATCCTTATAAATACATAACATATATCCCATCGCAATTCCAGCAATATATTCACAAATCCTTGCGGGAGGGAAAATATACAGCCAGAATTCTTCATTGCCATTACTTCCGGACATGATTATGCTATATAATGTAATAAGGAAAAATGAGATAACTATGACTGAAATAAGAATTATCTTTGCTTTCTTTTCTTCATATTCTCTAACCTTCCGAAACAAACATAATAGCGGAATTGTTATAAGGTATAAAAACATCAGTGTAGACAGATACCATGCAACTCCATTAAACATAAAATATCCATCACTGAACCAGGATTGAACAAGAAATGTATTCTTGATCAGTTGAAACAGCATTGATTTAACAACCACTGTATCGTGCTTTAAAATATGTCCTACAAATCCTGAAGTCAGAACACTCAGAAGTGTGGTCACAATGTATAGAGGATACACCTTTATAATCTTTCTTTTCATAAACTCAGCTATTTCAGTACCTGAAAAATCAGGTTCTCTTCCAAACATGGAATAAGCGGCAACAAAGCCGCTGAGCATAAAGAAAAATGTAATAGCGTTCACTGAGTTTCCACCCGGTGTAGGAAAATGAATCCATTCTTCACTATGCCTGGTGAAAACCAGCCCAAACGCCATAAATCTTAAAAATTGAAGTTGTTCTAATCTGTTTCGTTTCATATTATTCCTGATATATTTTTTAGTTTTTAATATTCGTGGTGATAATCAAGTCCCAAAATATGAGAAATGCATATAATCTTTTCTGTTTCCCCAGAAGCCTCTTCTGAATCCATACTTTTCAAATATTCTTACAAGGTCACAATTCATAGGAATTGAGTACTTACTCCTTGAAGGATTCCAGAAAGAACCGGATTGAATCTCATTTCCATCAATCATATAATTTTCATCTGGATTGATATCTATAGCAAGTCCTAGACTGTGTTCTCCACCGCGGAAGCTGAAGCATCCGATATCATGAATCGGTGTCGGATCCTTGCTGGCATAGAGTTCTTCAAACATTTTCTTAACTGTAGGAGCTATATTTTCGTGAGTTGTAAGAGAATATGTTCTTGTATACCATGCACCAGAACTATTGATATCCCAAACCTTGATTTCAATAGTTTTCATATGTGCCATAGCTTCTGCTTCTGATGAATATTCAATCCTATGGTCAGTTCCAAATATTCTCTTACATTTAAGATAATAGCTTTCATTTTTATATGCATAATAATCTACATATTTCTTATACACTGTTGAGTTGCCACATAGTATCGTTCCTTTTACTTTTCTATATGGAACAACCTTGTAATAATACAGCTTGCCATTTGTAAGCCCCTTATGAGTATAAGAGGTTGTATTCTTATTCTTAATAGTAGCTATCTTCTTATATTTGCCCTTTTCATTAGTGGCATAATATATATAGTAGCCATTAGCATTTCCTACCTTTTTCCAGGTTATCGTATTGCTGCCTTCATTTTTGGAAGCAGCACCAGATATTTTAGTTCCATTTATGGTAACTGTTGCCTTCTTAATCTTAGAAAGCTTGTTGTCGTACTTCTTATTTCCATTTTTCTTAAAAGCGCAAAGCTTATAGTAATATGTTGCCCCAAGCTTCAGATTTTTATCTGTGTAAATGTGATAACCATAATATCCGTCAAAGTAGTCCCTATTAATATATGCAGTGGATTTCATAGTAGCTATGCAGGTAAATTCTCCAGAATTCCCCTTACGTCTGTAGATTCTATAACCATCTGCATCCTGCGCATCAGGCCAGTAAAGCTTGATTGATCTGTTATCTGTCGCTTCTATTTTCGTAATTCCAGGAGAAGGAATAGAAATCATGGTCTTTTTCGAATATACATAAGGGCTTCTTCCACTATGTGTAACATAATAGGATTCCTGATAGCCTCTGGAATAAGAGCTGTAATCACCCAGATCATTCCCGTCATCAATCTCGTATTCTTCTGTCTGTGAATAAGAAATTACAGATAATCTGTAATAATATGGAATTCCTTTTTTCACATCATAATCATAATAAGTATAGGATTCATCCTCAACATCAATTGTAGCATATTTCGCAAAATGCTTATCATCTCCAATTGATCTTTCAAGAGAAACCTTGTAGTCAGAATATGGGCTGTCCCAGCTGATCTTAAATTCATAATCACCAGTTGCAGTTTTAAGATTAGTTATTGGCTTAAGGGCCTTCTTTTCTTCAACAGTTTTTTCCTGAAGATAATAGTTATTTGCCGCATAGGCTTCCGTGGCTGGATAATGACTTATACCACCCATACATAATACCGAGCAAAGAGCAATAACTCCCGCCTTCTTAATTATTTTTTTCCCCATAGCATCTACCTCGATTCCATTTAAGTAATACCTCATATTTCATATATATAGTATAAGATAAATCCCGATAAAGTATTATAGGGGATATATCAATACTTCTGAAACAATTCCTGAAGTCTGCTCGCATCTGTTCCGGAAGCTAAAGCAAGCCGGAGAAGTACCGCTGCTTTCTGTGGTGGCAGATTATCTGCGGCAAATGTATTTTTGCAGAGAAGATTCTCAGGAAGTATTATTCCATCTCCAACTCGAGAACTGATTACAACCGGTACTGATATTTTTTCAATTTCTGCTTTATATGCTTCACTGAACTCCCCTGCACCCGCTCCAGCAATTACTATTCCATCAGAGATTTCAGCAGCATACCCGAGTAGTCGAGGATCTGAATCAACTGTAAAGAAAAGTACTGAAACTTGGGGAAGCATTTCCATCTCGTCTACATTGAATTCACTTGAAGTAGTATGACATTTATTTGATGTTCCATACATATAAACCTTACCATCTCGTACAACTCCCAGAGCACCCATTTCACCGGATGAAATCGCTGCCACATGATAGGTACTCGTCTTGGTAACTGAACGTGCTGAAAATATTCTGTCCGAAAAAACAACCAGTACTCCTGCTCCTAACGCCTCATCCGAGGCTGCAACAGTTACCGCTTCATAAAGATTCATTGACCCATCAGCTGAGATTGATGAAGACGGTCTCATAGAACCAGTAAGAACTACTGGCCTATCTGTTTTTACAGTCAGGTTAAGAAAATACGCAGTTTCTTCCATGGTATCAGTTCCATGAGTAATTACAAATCCAGCAACCTCTGGATTCTTAGCTCTCTCATTTATTTCTCTGGCAAGCTTTATCCATATCTTATCTGTTATATCATCCGAATTCACATTACAGATCTGAACCGTTTCTATATCTGCTATATCCTGAAGCTGAGGGACAGCCTTTATCAGCTCCTCAGCACTAATAGTTCCTGGCTTATACCCTGCAATTTTTCCATATTCACCTACACCGGCTATAGTTCCACCAGTAGCAAGAATAACTACCTTTTTATGTATCGTATCCATATACGTAAGGCTCCCATTACTTAATATAACTGCTATTCATATTAAGCTTAGAATAGCAACACCATTATAACAAAACCATACCTATCATTCCATATAAAAAGAATGTTGCTTAGTTACTATTCACGGTTAACTCCAAAAAAGGCATCCCTTTAATAACGTCAGGGATGCCAATATATCTCTCCTTACTACTGAGCTGTCCAACGTGCAGTGCTTCCACAAGGAAGGATAAGTCCTGTGTCACGCACCGGAAGTCCTACATCTGAAGACTCTACTTTTCCACCATGATTTCTTATAACAGTTGATGAAATCATATAATTCATAACAGCTGGAGAAAGTCCGGTTGTATACATATTAATAAGATATAGAACTGCATCATCTGCAAGTATCTGATTGGTCAGCTCTATCAGGTTGTATATACAGTCTTCCAGTTTCCAGAGTTCACCCTTAGGTCCTCTTCCATAGGATGGAGGATCCATCAGGATTGCCTGGTATTTGTTACCACGTCTTATCTCACGTTCCACGAACTTGATGCAGTCATCGATAAGCCATCTGATTGGTGCTTCTTCCAGGCCAGTGGAGCGGGCATTCTCTTTTGCCCAGTTAGTCATTCCCTTCGAAGCGTCAACGTGAGTCACCTTAGCTCCAGCCATTGCAGCAGCAACAGTAGCACCACCTGTATAGGCAAACATATTAAGAGCCTTTACTTCATGTCCACTATCAACTTCCTTCTTTATTGTTTCAAATGTCCAGTCCCAGTTAACTGCCTGCTCTGGGAAAAGTCCCGTATGTTTAAAGGAAAATGGTTTAAGGTTGAAGGTAAGAGTTTTACTTCCTGTTATACCCTCTGACGGAAGATCATAATGAATCTGCCACTCCTGAGGAAGATCAAAAAACTCCCACTCTCCTCCGCCTTTAGAACTTCTGTGATAATGTCCATTCAGATTCTTCCATTCTTTTGAAACGTGTTCAGTTGACCATATAACCTGCGGATCCGGCCTGAGCAGGATATATTTTCCCCATCTTTCAAGCTTTTCTCCATCAGTGCAGTCAAGAACCTCATAATCTTTCCATTTATCTGCAAGATACATATCTATTAAATCTCCTAACAATATTTTTCAAATCTTAAACATTGTATATGAAGAGCTTTTCTTTTACAAGAAGAGAATTAAAAAAACTTCTCCCCTAAACCTCTGATTCTTTAATTGTATTAAAATCTAATTAAGCTTTTAATTGAACATTAATACAATGCAAAATGTACATATTCAGAAGTAAACATCATAAATAAGGAAAGGAGAATCGCTATGGAAAATCAACAAACTATGTCTCATAAAAAATACAAAAAAGGAAGTCAGAGAATCGTAAGAAAAATCATTGCCATGATTTTAGTTGTCGCAACATTTTTCTCAATGAGCATCAACTCATTTGCAGCTAATTATCCAAGCTCTTCAGATGGATATTCTGTACCTGCTACAATTACAGTCAAAGTTGGACAGAGCAAAAAGCTCAGTGTTAAGCAGCCTTCAACAAGCTATGGAAATGTTTCATTCCAATACAATCCAAATTATGTTACAACATCCAGTTACAGCGCAGGCTCCTATTGGGGAAAGCCAGCTGAGATTACATTTACAGGAAAAAAGGCTGGTACTTTCTATTCATATGTAACGATAAAGACTCATAAATATAAATATATTCCTTTTTTCACTGGTAAAACTATAACTCTCGCATGTAAGGTAAAGGTTGTAGCAGCTGCTAAAAAGAATAATAACAGCAACACATCTTCTAATTCTGGCAAAAAGAAGATTCCTCTCCAATCAATAAATCTCAGCAAGTCAACAACAACTCTGGGAGTTGGAAAAAACACCAAAATCAAAGTAAACTATGTTCCTTCAAATACAACAGCCAGAAGAAGTGTTACCTGGACAAGTTCAAATACAAATGTAGCAACAGTTAAGAATGGTGTTGTCACAGGAAAATCTACAGGATTCGCAGTAATAAATGCCAAGGTTGGAAAACATAAGGCCAACTGCTGGGTATTTGTAACTAAAAACGGTGGTGGAAGTAATGGTGGAAATAATAACGGAAATAATAATGGTAATAATAACGGAAATAAAAACAACAACACAAATAACAATTCTAACAACAAGAACAACACCGGCTCCTCTTCAAATGTAGCAGATGCTTATACAAAGCTCAACAAATTCAGAACCACAAAAAGCAATCAGTGGTACTGGAATTCGGATAATAAAACTAAGACTTATACATATAATCTCAAAGCTCTCACAAGAGATCCTGCACTTGAAAAAATAGCTCAGAAGAGAGCTCAGGAACAGTGGACGCAATACTATGTAAATGGAGTTGCTACTCACAATCGTCCTGATGGTTCTTCCTGCTGGACAGCTTACAGTGGATATTCTTCTCCTTGCGGCGAATGTCTTGCTTGGGGCTATACTACAAGCGATAGTGTAATCAATGCATGGGCTGAGAATGACGAAGGTTATGCCGGACAGGGACACAGAAGAATAATGCTTTCAAGTCAGGCAACCAAGGTCGGTATTGCCAAATATACCAAAGATGGCAAGACCTGCTGGGCACTCAGTACCGGATATTGAGTATATACATTATGTTAACTACTGAGCAATATATTAATCTCGCACAATAAATAAAAACAAAAAGCGTAACACTTATGTATCAGTTTCTAACTATCCTGACAAAGTGTTACGCTATTTTTTATATTTGCAAAAGTTTAGCAGGTACTAACATTTTGTTACTATTCACGGTTAACTCAGAATACACTCTTGATTCCACACACGTCATGCAGATTTTATTAAGCAAGCTTATAAAATCTGCAGACGGTGTTCTACTGCCTCCTTACGGAGGCAATAAATCGTGTATTCTGAGTTCCTGCTTCGCAGGTATTATGAGATATAATATGAAAAACTAACTGCAAGCAGTTGTTTTCAATTATATCT
>JAILEL010000122.1 GCA_024687845.1 Eubacterium sp. | reverse complement strand
ATCATAATAGAGATATGTGAGAGATATGGAGGTGAAAAATCTAAAATGGAGGATGGGAAAATGAAAGGATTAAAGAAAAGGATTTGTACATTAATGACAGCAGTAGTAATGTCTATGTCATTAGTAACTCCAGTTCATGCTGCTACGACATATACTCCAGTAGCTGGCACATCATGTAATTTTAATAAATATTTGATTATGGATGCAGGGGATAATGTTCCAAACGCTACTTTCGGTTTTACGGTGGCTTCAGGAGATGCTATAAATGCTACAGATACTACGATGGAAGTTCTTAGTGGAATTATGGTAACTGAGGGAGGTAAAACGTATCCATCTATTACAGATGTAACTTTTACTCCGGGAGACCCTACTGCCACTTCAGCAGGAACTAATGTGGATGTGGCTCGTGCTGCTTCTGATAGAAAAGCAGGACTTACCGCAGCAACCGGTGTTCAACTGGAGACAGGTGAAAAATATGCCACCCAGAATGCAACTGTAGATTTTAGCAAGATTTCGTTTTCTGAACCAGGAATATACCGTTACATTATAACAGAATCAACTAGCGAAACTAATGCCGCAGCAGGAATAATGCATGACAATGATGTTGACAGAGTATTGGATGTGTATGTTACAGATGATGGAACTGGTAAATTGACAGTATCAGGGTATGTTATGCACAAGGATGCAGGAGTCGTAACAGCAGGTGCTGATAAGGGTTCTGGCGATGCTGCACAAGATGGAACTGCACTTGCTGATAAAACAGATGGATTTACAAATGAGTATAGTTCTAAGGATTTAAAAATTGAAAAAGAGGTTACAGGTAATCAGGCTTCGAGAGATAAGTATTTTGAGTTTACTGTAACATGTACAGAAGTTGCTGATACAGCTAAATTTTCAGTATCTTTAGCAGACGATAATGATGACAATACAAATGATGGTAATGCGGATGCAACTTCTGGTGCTGCCAAGAATGGTGGAACTATCGCGGAAAATGCAGGAAAGAATAATCTGACTGAAGTTACAGGAGCTCAGTTGAAAGCTGGTCAAAAATTCTATCTTCAGCATGGGCAATCAATTGTAATCAGAGGTTTGGCACCAAATGTAAGCTATGAAGTTACCGAAAATGCTGAAGATTATAAATCTGCTGCAAAGGCTGACTGTACAAATAGTGGCGTTATAGGTACTGTTGCTGGCGATAATAAAATGGCAACGGCCGGTTTTACAAACACACGAAATGGTATCATCCCAACCGGTATTCTTCTCTCAGCTACAGGTCTTATTGTTCTTGGTCTGATAGTTGTTGCTGGTATCGTATTCTTCGCTATACGTTCTAGAAAGAAATATGATGAGGAATAGAGCCGATAATGTTTAATAAATGATGCATGTTTATGCATCGAATGATGGAAGGTTACATTTGATTTATTATGAAACGCTTCTGGATTAATATGAATATTTTATATGAGAAGTTTATGCTATGCGTGTTCTTAGTTGGACTTCTCATAGTTATATATGGGTTATATGATACATGGTATGTGTATCATAATGCTCAGGACTCCAGTTATCTCAGGTTTAAACCGACTATTGAGGGGGGTGTACCGGAAGAAGCACCTATTACTGATGATATGGTTGCCTGGATAGCTGTTGATGACACCAATATTGATTATCCTATCATGCAGGGAAATGATAATTCCAAGTATCTGAATATTAATCCTTATGGAGAATACTCACTTTCAGGAAGTATATTTCTCGACAGCAGGAATTCAAAGGATTTTAGTGATTATTATTCGATATTGTATGGGCATCATATGTCCTATGGTAGTATGTTCGGTGCTTTGGATGATTTTCTTAGTACAGATTTTCTCTTGAAGCATAAGTCCGGGAACCTTCTGGTTGGACGAAAGAATGTCAAAGAATATAGCTTCAAGATTTTTGCCAGCATGAAGGTAAATGTCTTCGAGAATGATTTACTTGATCCT
The DNA here is from genome assembly GCA_024687845.1 of Eubacterium sp. The sequence goes on along the minus strand of JAILEL010000122.1, from coordinate 38,101 downwards.
GGTATTGGCAGGGATATACAGAAATTAATTAAGAAAAGTGCGTCTGTATATGATGACTCTGTCAAGATAGATGATAGTGCGCGAATCTTAGTATTATCAACATGCACTGAACCGGTTTCGACGAATCGTCTTCTTGTATTTTGTTATATAGAAGATTAACTCTTATAGAGGCTTACAATATGATATATAACGAACATAAATATATATCAAAATTTAAAAATATAAAATCTAATAAGATTTCTTTATTGACGGCTATTCTGTGGGCGTTCTTTTTGTCGTGTCTTTTTATATCAAATGTTTACGCTCAGTCTGAATACACCCCGATTGATGCTATTATTCCATTTACCTGTACTAAGATAGAAGGAAGAGATAATACATCTGGCTCTTCCACATATAAGATTAAGATAAAAGCGGATAACACAGATATTCCTTCTCCTGACAGGGATGAAGTGATAGTGGACGAATCAGGTAAGGGACAGTTTAAGATTCGTATTAATGAACCTGGTACATATGTATACCGGGTTTTTCAAGAACCGGGAGAAGATGATAAAGTAAAATATGATACAACTAAATATGACATTTATGTTTTCGTAACTACTGGTAAAGATGGGAGTCTTCTATATTCGGTTTCGGTTAATATTGCAGACACTGACAAGAAACCTGACAAGCTGGAATTTAAAAACGTTGTATCTGGTTCCTCGACTGACACAACTACGGAACAGTCTACAACATCGGAACAACCGACAACAACAGACCAGTCTACAACTACGGAGCAGCCGACTACAGCACAGCAACTGCTTTCATCAGGCGCTGGTTCCAAAAGGATTGTGACAGGTGATGAAACATTTATTCTATGGGCTTCGCTTGCACTGATAGTTTCATTTATAGGTTTGATATGCATTAGCATTAAGAAGAAAGAACGATGTGACTAAAAAGGTAGTATTGTTATGAAGAGTATTTCTTTTATAATAAAAGATGTTTCAAAAAGACGCATAATGAGCTTTATTCTGGCCGGAATGTTGATATTTATGTCAGCATGTCCGGCTGGTTTTCGTGTTTTTGCAAATCCTGATAATCAGGATGTTTCAGTAGCTACAGCCGGTGACGCAGCTGATACTTCTGAAAATGATGAAATAAATACTGCTTCAAATGCTGCTTCAAATACTGCTAAAGATTTATTAATGCAAAACATTAAGGTTTATCCTGATGAAAATAACTCTGATGTTGTGATTCAGATAAAGGGACTTTTACCTGAAAATGTAACCGCAGCAGCAGTTGATGTGACAGATGACATAATAAATCTGGCTGAATCTGAAAATCCTGAAAAAGAAGTGGATAATATTGAAATAAAGAGTCATACCAGTACTGAAAGTGATGCTACAACATCAACACCCGGAGAAGCTGTTAATGAGGTTTCATCAGATGCTCTTGTTAGTGCATCAGAAATAGTAGTTGATGAAAATAAAGAGGCTGTTGCAGTATATGATATTTCTCTATATGACGGTGATAGCCATTTTCAGCCGGGGGAAGAAAGCCCTGTAAAGGTTGAAATCTCTGACCCACGTATAAATGAATCCTCGAAAATGCAGCTCTGGCATATCAAGGATGATGGCTCCAGAGAGCTGGTCGAAGATGTAGAAATAGAAGAAGGATTAATCATTTTTAATGCATCCCAATTCTCGATATATCAGATAGTACAACTAACTGATATAACTGCTGATAGTGATAAAGGCTGGAGAAAGTTAAAGACTATTAATGATATAATAAAATATGCTAATGAGGGAATGTATATAGGTTCGGCAAGAGATGGAAATAATGCTGCCGGAAATGGAACAAGTGGTAATCATTTTTTAGGAGGATTTGGTACAAAAACAGATAAAAATAAGACTCCAGGTATAGCTAAAACCAAAAATACATACAAAATAACAGAAGATGCTCTATATAATTCTGGAAATAATCCAATAACTGATCCGGATGCACCAGCGGCTAAGTACTATATAGAAGTTATAGGTAAAGAAACCTTAACTCCCATTCCTAATAATAATACACAATTTGAAGTATTAAAATGTAAGATATCTACAGGGATTGGAAATAATAAAAAATATATTAATCATCATATTGGAGCAGATGTTAATTCATCAGGTTTGATGCTTGTTGAAGATAGTAAAGATGCAACGGTTTTTGGAATATTCCGAAGAAATGATGATTATAATGTTTTTCATATTTATAATACGGAACGAAGTTCTAAAAACTATTGGAATGAATGGTCTGGTGTTGGCTATGGTGTTAATAATTGCATTATAGGGTGTTGGGATCATGAAAATAATGCCACTTTCCAATTTTGGACATATGGAGAGCATGAATATAATCCTGACGAGCTTGATGGTCAGGATTACGGTATATTCCACCACAATGCCGGAGATGTCTACGGCAGTGCATTCATGGCTGAAGGTGACAGCCACTCTCTTATGGAGATGGTAATAATGCCTGAAGGTAAGAAAAAGACCTATTATGTAGATCAAAATAATGAGGTTGACCGCTGGAGATTTACGCTGGATGAAGTTACAGGAAAATATACTATTTCCACAGGTAATAAATTCCTCAAATTAAGTAATGAGGGTATTAGTTTTACGACAGATTCATCTGATTCCGATAGATTTGACGTTCATCTGAATAGTGATTACAGTGTTCAGATAATGAACGAGAACGGAATATATCTTAAATATAATGATGATGGAAGCTTTGGTATTACGACAGACAACGCAGATAGAAATACCTGGGTCTGGCTCCTGGATAAAGGAGTGCAGAAAGATAAAGACCTTATTACGTTTACGGCTGACAGAGTAAGTGTGTCTGATATAAAAGATGGTCAGAAGGTAATAGTTTATCAGCGTATATGGAATGAAGAAAAACTTCGTTATGACATGTATGCTGTGGATCATGACGGTACACTTTATCCATGTTATGCTCAGGGTGGTAAGATAATGTGGCTTGGTGACGGAACCGGGTCTCTTGAATGGGAATTTACAGAGTATCGGGATCCCGTAACAAAACAGCCGAATTATTATTATGAACTGCGAAATCCTTATTCTGAAAAATACATAGCTCCTCAGATTACCGGCAATCAGGTTCTGTCTGAAGATAAGATAGGTATAAATATTCCGGGTAGACGTGACGGAGATTTTTATAGTGAGGTTTTGGCGTGGGATAAGTCCAGATATGCTTATATAGGACTTAAACCAAATGCGGATAAAACTGCTCTTGAACCTTGTGCTGAGTCAGCTGCATTACCATTTTACTTTGCTACACTTGAAGATATAAATCAAAGCGACAGTCTTCATACTGTGCCAACATTAGATAATAATGATTATGGTATCAAGATGAGAATGGTTAATTATGTTGAGAAGAACAAGAATTATGGTGGTGCAAATGATGCCAAGATTACAGATTCGGTTTTTGGCGGCGATTCCAGTGTTGGTGATTTAAAAACCGGATTACTAAGTACTGATTTAAAAACTAATGGCTATCCTAATGTGGTTGTTAATGATAAAAGCCTGGCGCTTGCATTTCCAAATTCAACAAATGATGATGTAAATGATGTAAGAAATGTAAATCATCTTTTCCTTGAAAAAGTATATAATTCAAGTGGTTACTTTGAATATGACAGTAGTCAGAATTTTGCCACATTAAAAAAGACAAATGAAGATGGTACAGTTGAATTCAACAATAATGATAAAGGTGATGAAACGTATTTTATAGTATACAGGGAGCTTGGTACTCATGATAGAGGTGCTGGTGTAGCCCTTAATCATGGACAGTTTTTCCCTTACGACACGATTAAGGCAGGATTATATTCAAATAAAAATCCATATAATATTACTAATAAGTCTGAGAAGACATTAGACAACGATGAACCCAGAAAATATGAGCAGCTTCATCTTATCCATTCAGATAAGACACAGGCAGATTATTACTTTGGAATGGAGATGGAGGCTTCATTTGTTCAAACTCCTTCAGGACTTGATGCCTGGGGGCATGACATGGTATTTGAATTTGCCGGAGATGATGATTTCTGGCTTTATGTTGATGGTGAACTTGTTATTGACCTGGGTGGAACACATGAAGGTGTTAGCGGCCGTGTTAATTTTAGAACCGGAGTGGTTGAATATACAAGAGGAGCAAATAAAGCCAGAAGAATAGAAACAACGAATCTAAAAGATTTAATTATCAGTAATTATACAACACGTTATAAAACGGAGCATGAAGGTAGTGAGCCTACTCAGGAAGAAATAGATAAATATCTTGCAGACAAAGGCTTCTCGGAAAATGAAAATATCTTTAAGGATTATTCCAGTCATACTATGAAGGTATTTTACATGGAAAGAGGAGGAAATGCATCTAACCTTTATATGCGTTTTAATCTTGCTGCTGTTACTCCGGGGCGTGTTGTAGTTTCAAAAGAAATAACAGGAACCGGTGCGGATTCTATTGACAAGGACTTTGTTGAGTATCCATTCCAGATATTTTATACACTTCCGGAGGGTGCTGATAATCAACCCGGTGCTGAATGGCCACTTGTCAATACTTCAGAAAAAATAGCTGTTACTTATCAGAATTCTAATCAACCGGTAAAATTTATAGCAAATTACCGCCCGCCGGGGGCAAGTGCTGATGAATCATTTTCAAATGTATTCTTCATAAATCCGAAAAAGAAATTTGAAATAGCCTTTCCTGATGATGCTATGACATACAGGATAGTGGAATGTGCAGTTGATCCTGAAGTCTATAAGGTAACTGTGAATGGAGAAAAGTTTGAAGAGGGAGATAGTAGAGTTCAAATAGTAGGAAATCTAAAGAATTATTCATCTGATTCTTCAAGAGTAAAAGAAAAACCTACTATATCATTTGAAAATGAAGTAGATGATAGCGTAATAAGAGATTTGTATTTTACAAAGAAATTAATCGATGAAGAAGGTAATGTAGTAACAGATGATCCGGCTACATTTGATTTTCGTCTCTATCTTTCTTCTAATCTGGTTAATGAAAATGATATTCCGCCTGCTTATATCCAGAGCTACTATGTTCTGAATTCTGAAAAAAATATTTGCCGATATGATCCGGATACAAAGAAATTTGTTGATACGGGGCATCGTTATACAAAGGAGTTTATAGAACAGATTAAAAAAGGTGAAATTGAAGGATTAAGCGAGGTAAATGTAATCTTTAAAACTTCAATATATGGTGCTATATCAGGAATACCTGCAGGTTATACTGTTTGTGTTCCGGGACTTCCTGCAGGTACATTTTTCAAAGTTACAGAGGATACCAAAGCGGGATATGGAATTGATAAATATGAACACATTCAGGGTGAAAAAATAAATGTAGACGGCACAAAAGTACCTGTCGCATCCTATGTTGAGGTAAATAATAAAGTAAATGTAGGCAAGGTTATAAGTGATCAGAATCCTCAGCTAAATGTTATAAATAAGAAAGGTTACGGTCTAAGTGTTAATAAGAAATGGAGTGATCTTGATCTTACTACCTATCATGACCCTATTTATGTTGCTGTATATGTAGATGGTACTCTTCTTGAAGGTTCGGTAAGAGAAATCAAGTCACCTAATCTTTCTGCATATTATTTCTGGCCAACTCTTAAGGATGAAAGAACCAGCCTTGATGATTACGTAGTTAGAGAGGTTAAGCTTGAAGGCGACAATATAACCATTGCTGACGACGGTACTGTTACAGGTTACACAGATATTACAAAGCTTGAAGGTGATAATAATAAGATTAATGTCAAAGTAAAGCGTACGGAAGAAGCAACTCCGGAGGGAGAAACTGAGGAAGCATCCTATGATTATGATGTAACTTATGAAAAAGGTACATTTGACGGCTCTACCAGAACCGATACGGTAAGGAATACGAGAGATGGAGGACTGGCTATAAGGCTTTTCAAGTGGAATAGTCAGGTGCCGCTAAGTGGAGGCAACTTTGTCCTTACTGATGATAGTGACAATGTTCTTGGAAATTATACCTCTGATTTAGAGGGGCTTGTTACTATGCTCTATAGCTTTGAGCGTGGAAAAGTATATACGCTTACGCAGACAGTGGCACCAAGGGGATATGTAGGACTGCAGAAAAAAGTTTGCTTTAAAGTAAATGATGATGATACTATATCCCTGTTATATGATGATGGTACTACTGAGTGGGGAAGTGCAGATGCTAAAGATAATGACTGGGTGAAAACATCTCCCAAAAGTAGTGGTATCATAGGATATGTTGATGTCTATAACAAACCATTTAACTTTAAGATTGCTAAACATGATGCTGCGGATAATACACAGAATCTGTCAGATGCACATTTCGCACTTTATAAGCAGTCGAATACGGCAATAAGTGGTCTTGTAAAGAATAAGTCCCCTATGACAGACTTCGAAGATATGGTTACAGATACTAATGGAGAAGTATATGTCTGTGGTGGAAATAGTGGCAGAACCATTAATCCGGGTGTGAATGGGTCTACATATTTCCTGGAAGAAAAGCAAGCTCCTGATGGTTACAGTGTTCTTGAGGATGATATAGTATTTAATGTTTCTGCTTTGGGGGTTCCAACTCTTGTAGAAGATCCATATATTCCTGCTGTTGGTACACTTACAGAAACAGAAGACAGTTATATTTATACACTTAGTGTTCCTAATACTGTGGGTGGAACTGAAAAGAAGCTTATAAATATTTCTAAGACTGTAACGGGAAGACTTGGAAATAAGAATAAAGATTTTTCTTTTACAGTTAAGATATATGGTAAAGAAGGTAGGGAATATGAGTGGCTTAAAAATAATGTTCTTCAGACCAATAAAGTAAAGTCAGAGGAAGCGTTTGAATTTAAATTGAAGCATGGTGAGAATGCCACTTTCAAGGTTCCCGTCGGAGTACGATTTGAAGTGGAAGAAGCTTCTTCGGTGTATAAAAAATCTTATAAGATTGATGATGGTTCTGAAAAGATTGGTAGAAAAACAGGTATTTTTACTGTTTTAGAAGATAGGAATATAGCATATACAAATAATCTTGAAGGTATCGTCCCGACAGGAGTATATATGCCTGTAATGGGATTATTGGCTGCTCTGGCAGGAATACTATTATGTATGGTTATTCATAATAGGAGACGGAAGAAGCTGGAAGATAGTATTAAATAAAATAAAGGCTGTCACGCTAAGTGAATTATTCACCAAGTGTGACAGCCTTGTTTTTTTAATCTAGGTTGTAGAGGTGTATTCTTTATACCACTGAACGAATCGCTTCAGACCTTCCTTGAGATTCACTTTTGGTTCGAAACCATAGTCTTCCTTTATTGCATCTATATCCGCACATGTAACTGGTACATCTCCAAGCTGCATTCCTATAAATGTCTTATGAGCTTCAAAATCAAAATCCTGAGGGAGAATATCTGCATTTGTAAGCTCTTCCTGAAGTGCATTGATAAAATCATGCTGATCGATGGATGTGCCACTTCCCATATTGTAAAGGGCATATGGAGCAACTGGGAGACCATCAGCACCTGTTGTTCTTTCAGGTGCTTCCTGCATAACTCTAAATATTCCATCAACAATGTCATCTATATATGTCATATCTCTCTTGCAGTTTCCGTAGTTGAATAATTCTATATTCTTATTCTTTGCCAGATTATCAGTAGCAGAGTAGTATAACATATCCGGCCTTCCTGCTGGACCATATACTGAGAAGAGTCTAAGACCTGTAGTTGGTACATTATACAGCTTGCTATAGCTGTAAGCGAGTAACTCGTCAGCTCTTTTAGTTGCTCCATATAAAGATACTGGTGTATCTGCTTTATCTTCTACGCTGAATGGAAGATTCTTGTTGTCTCCATACACTGATGAAGATGATGCATAGACGAGATGTTCAACTCCGTTATGACCATTTCCATAGCTGTATCTGCAGGATTGAAGAATTCCATAGAATCCGATGATATTGCTTTCAAGATATGCGTCTGGATGATTTGTAGAATAAGTAACACCTGCTTGGGCAGCAAGATTAACTACAATAGAAGGTTTGTAATTGACAAAGGTGTTTCTTAACAGGTTATTGTCAGCTATTCCACCCTTTATAAAAACATAATTAACAGAACTTGTTTTGGCAGCTTCTTCAATCAGACTGAGTCTGTAATTCTTAAGCTTTGGATCATAGTAGTCATTAATGTTGTCAATATTAACGATAGTGCCACCGGTCATCTCTTTAAGAAGTCTGAGTATGAGACTGGCACCAATGAATCCGGCACCTCCGGTCACAAGAACAGTTTTGTTATTAATTTCAACTTTTACTTTATTTTGCGTCATTTGATTTGCCCTCCTGGATAAGTGTAGAGTAAAGATTAATAACTTTTTTTAAAACCTGACATATAAATATAACATACTTTGTATAAAAATGCTACTATTCACGCTTTTTTGAGTTATCGTCATATTCACGCTTTTTTGAGTTACCGTCACTTTTCATTTGCTGATACTGCTTCTATGTAGTAAAATGTTCACTATGAGTTTTCAGAAATTAATAAATTAAAGTATTTCAAGTGAAAAAGGGGTAAGAAGTGAAGATATATGTAGATTATGATGATTGTTTATGCGAAACTGCCAGGGCATTTACAGCTTTAGCTGAGAAGCTTTTTGGTAAGACTGTACCCTATGAGGAAATGCATTTCTTTAATCTTCAGGAGTCATTTAAACTCACAGATAAGGAGTACGAACAGCTGATGATTGAAGGGCATCATTCAGAGGTACTTCTTTCCTTCGAGGAGACGCCGGGGGCATCGGAGGTATTAAATGAATGGATTGATCTTGGGTATGATGTTTCGATTATAACCGGCCGTCCTTTTAGTGCGTATGAGGCTTCCCGCCAGTGGCTGGACGAACATGGCCTCGCTCGTGTCAACATGTTTTGTCTTAATAAGTATGGCAGGGATGCATTTATAAAAAACAGTGACTTCAATATGGAGCTGGAAGATTATTATAAGCTGAAGTTTGATTACGCTGTTGAAGATTCACCTGTTGCATTCAAATTCTTTGATCATTTGCCTGATTTGAAGGTTATGGTATATGACAGGCCGTGGAATCATAGCTGTGATTTTCCTAAAGATACATATTCACGATGCTTTGACTGGAATCAGATTCGTGAGCAGGCTACAAAAAATCGATGACTATTAAGTGATAAAAGGTGGTAAATATGAATATTATTTTATTATCCGGTGGATCCGGTAAAAGACTCTGGCCTCTCTCAAATGAGGTCAGGTCAAAACAGTTTTTGAAGATATTTAAAAAAGAAGATGGAACATATGAGTCGATGGTTCAGAGAATGTGCAGGATGATAAATGAAGTCGATGAACATTCTACCATTACTATTGCTACCTCCGAAAGTCAGATGACTTCAGTCAGAGCTCAACTAGGGGATGAGGTTGGAATATCAATAGAGCCATGCAGGCGAGATACATTTCCAGCTATTGCTCTTGCAACTGCATATCTTCATGAAGTAAAAGGTATATCAGAAGAAGAGTCAGTTGTAGTATGCCCAGTAGATCCTTATGTTGAATTGCCATATTTTAAGATGCTGAGTTCACTTCATGGACAGGCAGATAAAGGAGAAGCAAATCTTGTTCTGATGGGAATTGAGCCCACATATCCAAGCGAAAAGTATGGATATATTATGCCAGAATCAGCAGAAAACCTGAGCTATGTTTCATCATTTAAGGAAAAACCTGATGTGAAAACTGCAAAAGAATACATAAGCCAGGGGACCTTGTGGAATGCAGGAGTTTTCGCCTATAAGCTTAAATATGTTCTGGAAATAGCAAAAAATATATTCGGAACCAATTCCTACAAGGAGCTTTTTGCTGACTATGATAAACTCTCCAAGATATCCTTCGACTATGCAGTAGTTGAAAAGGAAAAAAATATTCAAGTGATGAGATTTGCAGGAGCATGGAAGGACCTTGGTACCTGGAACACCCTGACAGAGGCGATGAGTGAGGAAGTAGTTGGAAACGCAGTAGCAGCCTCCTGTGAAAACACACATGTAATCAATGAATTACAGATACCATTAGTTGCATTGGGAGTGAAAGACCTTGCAATAGCAGCAACTCCGGACGGTATATTAGTATCCGACAAATCGAGCAGCGACAAATTAAAAGAATTTGTTGCAGATCAGCGGCCGATGTTCGAAGAAAGAATCTGGGGAGAGTACAAGGTACTGGATTATAGAATAGATGAAGATGGTAAGAACTATCTGACCAAGCATCTGATAATAAAACCAGGCCAGCATATTTCCTATCAGAAACATACCCATCGCTCAGAGATATGGACGATAGTCGATGGTAAAGGCGCCCTCATCATAGATGGAGAAACCAAAAGAGTTTGCCGGGGAGATACAGCCTACATAAGACCAGGAACAAAACATGCAATTAAAGCTGAAACCGAACTTCACATTATAGAAGTGCAAGTCGGAGACGAACTGACAGAAAGAGACATAGAACGTCTCGACTGGGATTGGGATTAATAAGTTAAAAAAATGAGGGTGTCAAAAGCTACTTTTGACACCCTCGTCTTATTTTGATTTTTTAGTCTCTTCGGAACAAGTCTCTCGTATAAACTTTATTCTCTACATCATCAAGGATTGAATCGTAGCGGTTTGCTATGATGCATCCACACATTTTCTTGAACTTCTTTATATCATTTACAACCTTGCTTCCGAAGAAGGTTGTTCCATTTTCAAGGGTTGGCTCATAGATAACAACTGTTGCGCCCTTGGCCTTGATTCTCTTCATAACTCCCTGGATTGAAGACTGACGGAAATTATCAGAATTAGACTTCATTGTAAGTCTATATACACCAACGACAACATTTTTTTCTTTATCCTGATGATAACGGTTATCATCACTGTAGCTGTAGTATCCGGCCATCTGGAGAACGCGGTCAGCTATAAAATCTTTTCTTGTACTGTTACTTGCAACGATTGCAGACATCATATTCTGAGGTACCTGATCGTAGTTTGCAAGAAGCTGCTTGGTATCCTTTGGCAGACAATAGCCGCCATATCCGAAGGATGGGTTATTGTAGAAGTTTCCAACTCTTGGATCCAGACATACTCCCTTTATTATAGAAGAAGTATCTAGATTCTTTACTTCTGCATATGTATCCAGCTCGTTGAAATACGAAACTCTCAGTGCAAGATATGTATTTACGAAAAGCTTGGTTGCTTCTGCTTCTGTATATCCTACGAAGAGGGTATCAATATCTTCCTTAATAGCTCCCTGCTGAAGCAGTGAAGCGAAAACTTCTGCTTTGGCTTTTGTATTCTCATCACATCCAACAATTATTCTTGAAGGATAGAGATTGTCATAAAGAGCCTTTGATTCACGAAGAAATTCAGGGCTGAAAATGATATTGTCAGCTTTGTATTTCTTTCTTACCTGCTCAGTGTATCCTACCGGAATCGTAGATTTGATTATAATAGTAGGCTTTTCCTTTCTCTTCTTGGTAGTATCAAGAACAAGTTCGATAACACTTTCTACAGCTGAACAATCGAAGAAATTCTTCTGAGGATCGTAGTTTGTTGGTGCAGCGATGATAATGAAATCAGCATTCTTATAAGCTGATTTACCATCCAGGGTTGCTTTGAGGTTCAGCTTTCTGCTGCCTTCCTTAGCCTCTTCAAGATATTTTTCAATGTACTCGTCCTGAATAGGAGATATGTAATTGTTAAGCTTTTCTACCTTGTCTTCAATAATATCTACAGCAGTAACCTTGTTATGCTGTGACAGAAGTACTGCAAGAGAAAGTCCTACATAACCTGTACCTGCAACTGCGATATTATAAGACTTTGAAACACTTTTCTTTTCAGCCTTTTCTTCTACGAACAGATCAGTTGGTTCAAAATCCAGAACTTCAGCAAGAGACTGCAGCTGGGTTATTGAAGGTGTATAGTTTTTTGTTTCGAGTTTGCTGAGAACAGAGCGGTGAATGCCTGTCTCTTCAGATAATTGCTTCTGTGTAAGATTTTTTGCTTTTCTTTTAGTTGTAACAATGTCAGCCAGTAATTCCAGAGATAATCTTTTCATTAGTTATCCTCCCTAAGTATGGGATGACAGTTTAACTGCCATCACTGTGAATGGTGACGTTTCAAATAACACGAATTGTTAAAAATTCTAAAAAATAACTCATATATGTCGATTATAACAAATCCTGATATTTAGTCAACTTTTTTTCTTGACTTATATAAATAATAAGTTAATAATGTTCTTTATTGTTATAAATACTAGTGAATAAAGATGGGATTGATATGAGTTCAACTAATAATTCAGTTAAAAAAATAATATATTTATTCTTTATCTGCATTTTCTTAAGTTTTACATTTTTCTTTTCTGCTATAAATAGTAAAAGCACGGTTTATGCTGATGAGGAATACAGTCAGGAAGAGATAGACGCGGCAAAGGCATGGCTTTCAGCTCATGGTTATCCTCCGACCAGAGCTGGGGCAGAGCAGGCTTATCAGGATTATCTGGATGGCAAGCTTGATAATGATCCGGATGTGCGGGCATATAAGGGACTTGATGATACTACTGAGGAGACGACGGAGGAAACAACAGAGGCAACCACTCAGGCAACGACGCAGGCTACTACACAGACGACTACTGAGTTAACAACTGAAGCAACCTCTGAAATGACAACTGAGAATATAAAACAGTCAGATTCATCAACAGAAACTTCAGAAAATCCATCTCAGAATAATGGAAAAAATACAGCTGATAAAACGGGTGAAGAAAAAGGCACTGATGAGGCTGATGATAATCAATCCGGACAGGCTTCTGGAGTTCATTCTGAAGATAAAACCGGCTTAGATGTGATAGTTAATGACGCCTATGAAGAACCCCTTGATCGTCTGGATCTATCTGATGTACTGCTTATTACCTCATTTCTTTTTGCAATTCTTTCGGTGACTATGTACATTCGAAGTGTGAAGATCAAGAAGGATTCTCAGGATAAAACAGAACTTAGAAGTAAGAAGGCCTTCATTATCTGGCTGATCATATACATTTTAGTTATGATTTTGATATTCATCTTTTCAGCACAGGTAGCAGATGATTCACAGCGCCAGAGTGATCTGGTTCTTAAGTTTCTTCAGTTTTTCGGGATAGGTGAAGACATACTGGATTCGGGAGTTCCATTTCTTGCAGGTTTAAGTATAAGGAAGTTGGCACATATTACTATATATGCTATACTTGGGCTGTCGGCCTATATGACCATATGGTTCAGCGGCAGATATAAAGCAGTACTTACAGGTTTTGTTGCCGCTCTTGCTTCGTATTTTTATGCTACAATTGATGAATATCATCAGAATTTCGTTGAAGGAAGAGCTGGACTTTTAAAAGATACATTTATAGATACAATAGGTTTTGGTACGGTAATAATTATATTGATTATTGTTTTCCTCTTGTCTGAAATAAAGAATAATCAGAAAATATCTGATACGGCATCTGATGAGGAAGAGGAAAACGCTTGACTTGATAATTAAAAGGATTTAAAAGTGATGAAAAAACTTCTTATACTTATGATTATCGTTTTATTAGAGCTGTTGGTTGTTATAGGGCTTTTTATTGCTGTAGATCATGTTAATACGCTGAAAACTCAGAAAGAAAATCAGCGTGTGGGAATCAGTAATGGGATTAAGGATGCTGATTCTCTGAAACAGTCTGATAAGAGCAGCGTTGCTGCAAACACTGAACAACCCAAGGCCGATACAGCTGAAAAGGCTTCGCCTTCTTCTGCAGCTTCTGCAGGTAATGCTACGGCAGTAGTGTCTTCTGCCGGCGTTGTAGATAGTGAGGAAGATAAGAAGAATATCTTTTATTATCCGGAGATTGAATTTGAACCACATTCGGTAGATTCGACCGAACCTGCCAAATATATAGCAGAAACTACGATTGCGGTTAATGATGAAGTTCTTGAATCTAAGGACGACTACAAGCCATCTGATGTTATAGCCTTTGATACTGGAAGAAAATATTCCAGTGAGCCTGGTGTTTTCTGTTTCAGAGGTAATAATTTCCGTGATAATCCAACCTATGGTTTTGCAAATATTAAAGAAGGCTCCATGGAAGCTAAATGGAACGTTGAAACAGGTGGTATTACTGTTGGTGATGCGTCCTGGAGTGGAAGTGGATGGACTGGTCAGCCGCTTATTCGTAAATGGCCTAAGGAAGTTAAACAGCATATGAATATGTATGATTTCGCCAAGAAGGATGATGATCTGGTTGAAGTTATATATGCTTGTATGGATGGTTATGTATATTTTATAGACCTTCATTCCGGTGAAGAAACAAGAGACAGACTGTTCCTTGGCTATACCTTTAAGGGCGCAGGTGCTTTGGATCCAAGGGGATATCCTATAATGTATCTTGGCGCCGGATATGATAATAATGAAGGAACTGCAAAGGCTTACATTATCAATCTGCTGGATTGCTCAGTAATGTATACCTTTGGATGTATAGATCCATTTTCCTTAAGAGGTACACTTAGTTATTTTGACTCCTCTGCTATAGTAGATGCTGAGTCAGATACTCTTATATATCCGGGTGAAAATGGAATCCTTTATCTGATTAAGCTTAATACCAAATATGATGAGAAGAAGGGCACTCTCAAAATCAATCCATCACCTGTAGTCAAGTGGAGGTATTCCGGACTTAGAACTAATAGTGAGAGCTACTGGATTGGAATGGAGACAAGTGCGGCGGTATATAAGGGATATCTTTTTATAACAGATAACGGTGCAAATCTGATGTGCCTGAACCTGAATACTCTTAAGCTGGTATGGGTTCAGGATATACTGGATGATTCGAATTCTACACCGGTTCTTTCAATAGAGGATGATCATTTGTATTTGTATGTGAGTACTTCCTTCCATTATGGCTGGCGCAGCACGTCTACTGCGACGGTGCCGATATGGAAGATAGACGCTGAGACAGGAGAAATAGTATGGCATACAGACTATGAGTGCGAAACCATAGAACATGTTTCAGGTGGAGTACAGTCAACTATTGCAGTTGGAAGAGGAAGCCTGGATGAATACATCTATGTAACTGTAGCAATGAGTCATGGAACTGGCGGTGGAGATTTTGTAGCACTGAGGAAGAAGGACGGAAGTAAGAAGTTTGAAACCGAAACTACCTACACCTGGTCTTCTCCGGTATGTGTATATAATTCAGATGGGAAAGGACGAGTTCTCTATGCATGCGCAGATGGACGGCTTTATTCAGTGAATGGTGAAACAGGAGAGGAATACAGCCATATAGTTCTTAGTGATGGAACCATAGAAGCGTCCCCAGCTGTCTATGAGAATATGCTTGTAGTAGGCACTCGTTCCTGCAAGATATGGGGCATTGAACTTCAATAAAGAAAATAGAGGGAGACAAGATAATTATGATAGGTATAATTGGTGCAATGGATAAAGAGGTTGATGACCTTAAGAGTATCATGAAGGGAATCGACTCGGATTCTCCTTCGGTTGAGAGCTATGCTGGAATGGATTTCTGGTCAGGTACGCTTTCAGGACATGAGGTTGTTCTTGTAAGATCCGGTATTGGAAAGGTAAATGCAGCTGTTGCAGCTGAAATCCTCGCTGGAATATTTAAATGCAGAGCCATAATTAATACTGGTATTGCTGGAAGTCTTAACGCTGATATCAATATTGGTGATATAGTTCTTGCAACAGATGCTCTTGAACATGATATGGATGTCAGAGGTCTTGGCTATGACAGAGGTGTTGTGCCAGATCAGGAGAAGAGCATTTATGAGGCGGATTCGGAGCTTCGTGCAAAAGCAAAGAAGGTTTGCGAAAAATATATTTCAGATGTAAATGTATTTGAAGGCAGAGTTATCTCTGGTGATCAGTTCATTTCCGATAAGGCTGTAAAGGATGACCTTGTACAGACCTTTGGCGGTATGTGTACAGAGATGGAGGGTGCTGCGATAGCACATGCCTGCTGGCTTAACAATGTTCCTTATCTGATCATCAGAAGTATATCAGATAAAGCAGATGACAGTGCCGAGATGGATTATCCTGCATTTCAGAAGATTGCTATCAAGAATTCAGTTGAGCTGATATCAAAACTTATGGAAGTTATGTAAACTGACATTGGAAATTATAGAATTTTGCCCCAAAATTACTCGAAAAACCGCGTAAAATAAAGAAAACTAAGGGTTGCTTTATAAAAATATCTCTGATATAATCTAGAGGTTTGGTTTGTTTCGAAAAATAAGGAGGATATATTTATTATGAGTTTAACTTACGAAAAGCTTGAAGGAAATATGGCAGAGATTACAATCACAGTTCCTGCAGAAGATTTTAGAAAGGCTTGTGTTGATGTTTATAACAAGAATAAGCATAAATTCCAGTTTGATGGATTCCGTAAGGGAAGAGTTCCTATGGCTTTAATTGAGAAAACCTATGGAAATGGTGTTTTCTTCGAGGATGCTGCTAATGATCTTATAAATAAAACATATTTTAAAGAGATTGAAGATATTGATCTTGATATAGTTTCTAATCCAGAGATTTCTGTAAGCCAGATTGGCAAGGGGAAGGACTTTATTTACAAGGCTAAGGTTGCTACTAAGCCACCTGTAGAGCTTGGTGATCTTGATGCTATCGAAATCGAGAAGGTTGATACTGAAGTAACAGATGAAGATGTAGAAAAAGAAGTTGAGAGAAAACTTAAGGAGAATTCTACAAAGAACGATGTTACTGACAGAGCTGCTAAGGATGGCGATGAGGCTACTATTAACTTCGAAGGTTTCGTTGATGGCGTTGCATTTGAAGGTGGAAAGGGTGAAAAATACCCACTTGTTCTTGGTTCAGGTTCATTCATTCCTGGTTTTGAGGAGCAGGTTGTTGGTCACAATGTTGGCGACAGCTTCGATGTAAATGTTACTTTCCCTGAGAAATATCAGGCAGAGGACCTTGCAGGTAAGGATGCTGTATTTAAGTGTGAGCTTCTTGGACTTAAAGAAACAGTTCTTCCTGAACTTGATGATGAATATGTTTCAGATACATCTGATTTTGAAAATGTTGCTGACTACAAGGCTGATATCCGTAAGACTCTTGAGGAGAAGAAGGCTGAAACAGCTAAGCGTCAGAGAGAAGAGAAGGCTATCGAGAAGCTTGTTGAGGCTTCAAAGATGGAGCTTCCAGATCCAATGATCCAGTATCAGCAGCAGAAGATGGTTGATAATTTTGCTCAGCAGCTTCAGTATCAGGGTATGAATCTTGATCAGTACCTTAACATGACATCACAGACTAAGGATGATATGCTTGATCAGGTTCGTCCAGAAGCTGAGAAGCAGATCAAGAGAAGTCTTGTTGTTGAGGCAGTTGCAGAGGCTCAGCAGTTTGAAGTAACTGATGAGGAAGTTGAAGCAGAGCTTGAGAAGATGTCAAAGCAGTATCAGATGGAGCTTGACAGAATCAAGGAAATCATGGGTGATGACCAGATGGATTCACTTCGTATGGATATCAAAATGCAGAAGGCTGTTAAGTTCATCGGAGAGAAGGCTAAAGAGGTTTAGTATTTGTATAAAGAGAGGTGTAATATGGCACTTGTACCTACAGTCATTGAGACTACAAATAGAGGCGAGAGAGCTTATGACATATATTCCAGACTTTTAAAGGAAAGAATCATCTTCCTTGGCGATGAGGTTAATGATGTGACTGCAAGCCTGGTAGTTGCTCAGCTTTTATTCCTTGAATCAGAAGATTCAAATAAAGATATCAATCTATATA
This sequence comes from Eubacterium sp., assembly GCA_024687845.1. The sequence goes on along the minus strand of JAILEL010000122.1, from coordinate 20,269 downwards.
TCAATAGTCCTGGTGGTTCAGTAACTGCCGGTATGGCTATCTATGATACAATGAATTATATCAAATGTGATGTGTCTACTATATGTGTTGGTATGGCTGCATCAATGGGAGCATTTCTTCTGTCAGGTGGTGCTAAGGGCAAGAGATATGCACTTCCTAATTCGGAAATTATGATTCATCAGCCACTTGGTGGAACCCAGGGTCAGGCAACTGATATGGAAATCGATGTTAAGCATATGCTTCGAATTAAGGAAAACCTTATCAGAACCATGGCTGAGAATGCCGGAAAAGATTATGAAACAGTTTATGCTGATTGTGAGCGTAATAACTGGATGACTGCTAAAGAAGCAATGGAATATGGCCTTATTGATAAGGTTGTTGAAAATCGTAAATAAATTTTTAAGGCTGGGCGTTTGCCCAGCCTATAATAAGTTAATGACAGGAGTATGAAATGGCAAGTCGCAGAGACGATGATAAAATCCTCAGATGTTCATTTTGTGGAAAGACTCAGGATCAGGTGAGAAAGCTCATTGCTGGTCCAAATGTATATATTTGTGATGATTGTGTTGGAGTCTGCAAAGAGATTATAGATGATGAACTTAAGGATATGGATCTGGGTGATGGAGAGTTCAACCTTCCAAAACCTAAGGATATTAAGAGCTTCCTTGATGATTATGTAATAGGTCAGGAAGCTGCTAAGAAAGCCCTTGCAGTTGCTGTTTATAATCATTATAAACGTGTTATTGCAGGCAAGAATTTTGATGTTGAACTGCAAAAGAGTAACATTCTTGTTGTTGGACCAACAGGTTCAGGTAAAACATATCTTGCGCAGACACTTGCTAAAATGTTAAATGTACCATTTGCCATTGCGGATGCGACAACTCTTACAGAAGCAGGTTATGTAGGTGAGGATGTAGAGAATATACTTCTTAAGCTTATACAGGCTGCTGATTATGATATTGAGAGAGCAGAAAGAGGAATTATCTATATTGATGAGATAGATAAGATATCTAAAAAGTCTGAAAATGTTTCTATCACACGAGATGTTTCTGGTGAGGGCGTTCAGCAGGCACTTCTTAAGATTGTTGAGGGAACTATTGCAAGTGTTCCACCTCAGGGCGGACGTAAGCATCCTCAGCAGGAATTTATTGAGATAGATACTTCAAATATATTGTTCATATGTGGTGGTGCATTTGATGGACTTGATAAGGTTATTGAGAAGAGAATAGGTAACAAATCTATTGGATTCAATGCTGATATCAAGGGAGAAACTGGTATAGTAGATACCGAGATACTGAGACAGGTTCAGCCACAGGATCTTGTAAAATACGGTATTATTCCTGAATTTGTAGGCCGTGTTCCTGTAGTGGTTACTCTGGATCAGCTGGATGAAGAGGCTCTTATAAGAATTCTTACAGAACCCAAATCATCTATAGTTAAGCAGTATCAGAAGCTTTTCGAGTATGACGATGTTGAACTTGAGTTTGAAGATGATGCTCTTCGTGAGGTTGCTCGCGAGGCTATGGAAAGAGCTACTGGAGCAAGAGGTCTTAGAGCTATTCTTGAAACATCAATGACAGATGTTATGTATGAGATTCCTTCTGACGATACTATTAGTAAATGTATCATTACCAAGGAAACGGTTTCTGAAGGTAGTGAACCAAAATTAGAGTACAGATAATAAGAGTACGGACAATAAGAGTACAGATTATATATGAAAATAAAAACTTCTGAGCTCGCATGTGTGTGTGGGCCAACGTCTAAATTTCCGATATATGATAAGTCAGAGATAGCATTTGCAGGTCGTTCCAATGTCGGCAAATCCTCACTTATCAATTCTTTATTGAATCGTAAAAACCTTGCCAGGACTTCTTCAAGTCCGGGCAAGACTGTTACGATTAATTTCTATAATGTGAATGATGAATTCTTTCTTGTTGATCTTCCCGGATATGGTTATGCAAAAGCTTCTGTTACAGAGAGAGCTAAATGGGGAAAAATGATAGAGAAGTATCTCAGCACCAGAGAAAATCTAAGTGCTGTTATTCTTTTAGTTGATATCAGACACGCTCCTACAAAGGATGATGTCCTTATGTATGACTGGATAGTAGCAAATGGATTAACTCCTGTAGTGGTTGCTACAAAGCTGGACAAGATTAAAAGAAGTCAGATTGAAAAACAAAAGAAGCTTATAAGAGAGACTCTCAAAGCTTCTAAAGATCTGAAAATATATACATTTTCTTCTCAGACTAAGGCTGGCAGGGAAGAACTTCTGGATGTGGTTCAATCCTTTGTGCAGAGTTTATCAACCATGAACTGATATATTTCAGTGCTTCTGTTTCCCCAGTTATCACATATGGTTCTGGCCATTTCTTTGGTTGGAACGTTCATTTTAACTTCGAGAAGAGCATCGCGTCTCTCGTTTATGGCGCAGGTTACAGTATATTCACCATTTTCAGTTCGGGTGTAGTCGGCTGTTATTTCGGACTCTTTTTTCAGATTTATTTTTTCCTGCTTGAAATAATCACGGATTTCTTGTTTAATGGTGTTAGATATTCTGTTTTCGAAGTATAACAGGGCTTCTTCTCCCAGATTAGTTATCTGATAATGCTGGGTATTTCTTATTTTTGTAGCTGTAATGAATTCTTTGTCGATAAGCTCACTTATAGCTTCGTGAATATTGAAGATTCCAGTATATTTTTTGTCGAGAATAAAGTTAGTTATCTGGGAATTGGTGATTGTATATTCGTCAGTTCTGTCCAGCATATATAGTATTATTAACTTATAAAGCATTAGATTTTCCATGATTTCTCCCAAACGTAATTTAGAATTATTTATATGTAAAGTTGATGTATTTATCTGATAAAGTGTCATTATGATGTTTTTTGTCAATGGCACGTAAACTATAGAATATAACATTATGTAAGGTTTTGCAATACCTAGGTAACAAGTAACAAAACTACATAGCGAGGTTTTTTATGGATTACAAAAAAATGAAGGTAGCTGAGCTTAGAGCTCTGGCTGAAGAAAAAGGAATAAGAGGAACCAAAGAGATGAAGAAAAATGATCTCGTGGAACTTCTTATGAATATTGAAAAAATGCAGAAAAAAACAGATTCAGACGAGGCAAAAACATCTGAAGATAAAACTGCCCAAAAAGAAAATGTGCAGAAGAAAGCTGTAAAAAAGAAGAGTGCCGGAAAAGAATCTGCTGGAAAAAATACAGCTCAAAAAACATCCCAAAAGACTGCACGTAAAGCGAATTCTTCTAAAAAGAATGTAAAAGATATTAAGGATAGTGCTGATATTGAGAAAAAGGTTGAAGCTGACATAAAAAAAGAGGCAGAACCTGTTTTTATTAAGAATAATGAACAGAAAGCTGGTCAGGACTCTCTCCAGATGGCTTCTTCTGAGGAAGAACTTGAAGTGGGTGGGGAGCCTTCTGATGCATCTACTGATGATGCGCTTCAGGAACAGCCGGAAAAAACTCAATCTAATATTGTTGCTGAAGGCATTCTCGAAGTCCTTTCTGATGGATATGGATTTATCAGAAGTGACAATTATATGCCTGGTGAAAAGGATATATATGTTTCACCATCACAGATCAGAAAATTCAGACTCCGCACAGGAGATATTGTCAGAGGACCTATCCGTCTCAAGTCTAATCCTAACGAGAAGTTCAGTGCTCTGCTTTACATAGAGTCTGTTAATTCTTATTCACCTTCTGAAATATTAAAACGTAAAAAATTCGAAGATATGACTCCTATTTTCCCAAATGAGAGAATTCATCTGGATTATTCAGGGGCTCCGGTTTCGCTTCGTATTGTTGATCTGTTTTCACCTATTGGAAAAGGTCAGAGAGGAATGATAGTTTCCCCGCCTAAGGCTGGTAAAACTACTCTGTTAAAACAGATAGCAAAAAGAATAAGCGTAGCCTATCCGGATATGAATCTGATAGTTCTTCTGATCGATGAAAGACCTGAAGAGGTTACAGATATCAAGGAATCCATTGAAGGACCTAATGCAGAGGTTATTTATTCTACCTTTGATGAGCTTCCAGAGCACCATAAACGTGTTTCTGAAATGGTTATCGAGAGAGCAAAACGTCTCGTTGAAAGTGGAAATGATGTTGTTATTCTTATAGATTCCATTACCCGCCTCTCTAGAGCTTACAATCTTACAGTTCCGCCAAGTGGAAGAACATTGTCTGGTGGTCTTGATCCTGCGGCTCTGCATATGCCTAAAAAATTCTTCGGTGCAGCCAGAAATATGAGAGAGGGTGGCTCACTTACCATACTTGCCACAGCTCTTATAGATACAGGAAGCAGAATGGACGACGTTGTATTTGAGGAGTTCAAGGGTACAGGAAATATGGAGCTTGTTCTTGATAGAAATCTTCAGGAAAAGAGAGTATTTCCGGCTATAGATATCTCCAAATCTGGTACAAGAAAAGATAACCTTCTTCTTTCTCAGGATGAAACTGAAGTTCTTGACCTTATACATGCGAGATTCCATAGTCTTAAGGCTGAGGATGTTACCGAGGACCTTCTCAAGATAATGAGTAAGACTGAGAATAATAAACAGTTTATTGCTGTAACTAAGAAGCTGTTTCAGAGAAAAAGCTGATAAATAGTACAGATCTGTATTCACTTTTGACATTGAAGGTTTATAAGAGTATAATAAAATGTTGTTTTATCGATAAATTATAACTCGAAATATATTTAACTATTTTGATAACATTTTGGAGGTTAAAGTTGAACTTTAGTAAAGAAGGCGTTCAAAAACGCCAACAACAACTGGTTTCAAAATCTCAAAGACATTATAGAAGATTCTTTATCATGTTCCTGAAGCTGGTTATGGCATGCTTTGTGGTGATTGTGCTCATATGTGCGGGGGCAGGCTTTGGAATGATGAAGGGTATTCTTGACAATTCTCCCGACATTTCATCAATTAGTATAAAACCTAAGGGATTTAAAACTGTAATATATGATGAACATGGCAAAGAGAGAAATACTCTTTCAACAGTTAATTCTAACCGTGTTTATGTATATTATGATGAGATTCCGGAAGATATGATTAATGCCTTCGTAGCTATAGAGGATGAAAGATTCTGGAAGCATAATGGTATAGATGTAAGGGGTATCTTCAGAGCTCTTGTTATCGACGTTATAGCAAGGAATTTTGACGAAGGTGCGTCTACTATAACTCAGCAGCTTATAAAGAATCAGGCTTTTGAGGGCGGTATGAATGAGGATACCAAGCTCGAGAAGATTGAGCGTAAGATACAGGAACAGTATCTGGCAATTGACCTTGAGAAGATATATACCAAACAGCAGATTCTTGAATATTATCTGAATACCATTTATCTTGGACAGGGTGTAAATGGTGTAGAAGCAGCAGCTAACAGATACTTTGATAAGTCAATAAAAGATCTTACTATCTCTGAAATATCAGTTATTGCCGGTATTACCAAGAATCCGTATTCTTTTGACCCTGTTGTTTTCCCTAAGAAGAATTCCTATCGTCGTGAGGATGTTCTGGATAAAATGCTTGAACTTGAGTACATTACTCAGGAACAGTATGACGAAGCTCTGGAAGATGATGTGTATGAGCGTATTCAGAAGGTTAAACAGATAAGCGATGAGAATTTTGAATACAATTCTTTCTATACTGATGATCTTATGAGAAGGCTTTGTGATGATTTTATGGACTTGTATGATATCTCTGAAGAGGAAGCTTATGATGAGATATATACAGGCGGTTACAGTGTTTATTCAGTTCAGGACTATGGTATTCAGACTATAGTGGATAGTGTGGTAAATGATCCTGATTATTATCCTGAATCTACTTCGGTAGCGCTTAACTATAAGCTGACACTTCTGGATAAGGACGGAGAGACTACCTATAACTACGACACAAATACCTTGCTTACATATAACAGAAAGCTTACAGAGGACTGGACTTATAATAATATTTATCCTAGTGTTGAGGATGCGAGAGCAGCTGCGGACACTTATAAGGATGCTATGCTGAATGAGACTGGTGCTACGTTCCTGAATGAAGAATTCAAAACAGCTATTCAGCCTCAGGCTACATTTGTTGTAATTGATCAGGCGACTGGTTACATTAAAGCAATATGTGGAGGACGTGGTGAGAAAACTGAAAACCTTGGTTTTGACAGAGCTACAGATGGTATGCGTCAGCCGGGTTCTACATTTAAGGTGCTTGCTGCATTTCTTCCATATATAGATACTAAGGGAGGGCTTGCTTCCTGTTTCGATGATGTACCGTATGAGTTTGAAAATGGTACTCCTGTAAGAAACTGGTATGGTGATTACTGGGGACCTAATTCTCTGAGAGAAGCTATTAGGCAATCTATGAACATTATAGCTGTTCAGGCTATTACTGAAGCAACTCCGCCGGTAGCTTATGATTATCTGATGAAGGAAGGCTTTACTACAGTAATCGATAAAGAAATAAGCTCTGAAGGTGAGGTTTACTCTGATATTCAGCAGGCTACTGCACTTGGTGGTCTTACCTATGGTGTTACAAACCTTGAAATCACAGCTGCTTATGCCGGTATTGCAAATATGGGTACCTACGTAAAACCTGTTTATTATTCTAAGGTTTATGACCATGATGGAAATGTAGTAATTGATAATACTAATCCATCTGCACGTTCTCACTCAATATGTAGAAAAACTACTGCATATCAGCTTATTGATGCGATGAAGGATGTTGTTACCTCTGGTACTGGTACCAGAGCTTGCATGACTACGGGTATTAAATGTGCCGGTAAGACTGGTACTACTTCCAATTCATACGATTTGTGGTTCTGTGGAATGACACCTTATTACACAGCATCAGTATGGTTTGGTTATGATTCAAATATAACTATTAATACTAATGATCACAAAACTATGTGGCGTGACATTATGGATAAGATTGCTCTTAAAGAGAATCAGGATCCTGAGAAGGACTGGCCAAAACCTGAAGGCTTGACACAGGCAACTGTTTGTAAAATGACAGGTCTTCTTCCTGTTGATGGATGCCCAACTTGTACAGATTATATTGATGAAGATCATATACCTGAAAAGAGGTGTAAAGGTCATATCTTCAAGGTTGTTATATGTGATGAATCTCATAAGCTTGCAACTAATACTTGTCCAAAGACTACTGAGTATTCAGTTACATATGATGAGAAGGGAAATAAGAAGCTTGTAGGCGCTTCCTTTGAATATGACGATAGTCTGTTTTCTACAGATTGTCCGCTTCATCCAAAGGTAGAAAATGGTGTAAGTATTACATCTGAGGCCGGTGCGGGCGGAAGCATCACCAGTTCAGTATTTATAGAAGCAGGTTCTAACGCAACCTTTTACATAACACCGAATGCTGGTTATGCAATTCAGGATGTTCTTGTTGATGATGTCAGTGTTGGTGCTGTTTCAGAATATACCTTCCAGAATGTTACAGGTAATCATACTATTAAAGCATACTTTTATGCTACGGGTGGAGGGTCAAATGAATCCTCTTCAGAAGAAGAGATAGACAGTTCAGAACAGTCAAGTGATCCGGCACCTGTTGAACCATCTCCAGATGGTGAGCTGGATATTCCAGATCCAGAATAAAGGCGATAAAAATGTGGCAAAGAGGTAAAACTCTTTTGCCACATTTTTTGTTTTGAATAGTATCATTTTGAACCTATAAATGTATATAGAGTAGTAGCATAAAAATTGTTTTTGTGTTATGATTGAGATATGCTTTTAGGGGGGTTCGTCGGTTTGTTCTTTTGTTTTTTGGGAGGCAGAATATGGCAAAAAAGTTACATGAAATATCATTTTCAGAACTGGCACTTGCATTATCTGATGATTATGAAAGTGTTTTTGTTATAGATTCTACTAATGACAATTATGTTGAATATGTGGCTGAAGGTGGCGAAAAAGAACTTTCTATCAGAATGCATGGAGATAACTTTTTCGAGGATGTTCCCAAAAATGCTAGAGAAATGGTATGGCCTGAAGATAGGCAGATTTTTATAAAAGCTTTCAAGAAGAGCAATTTTTTTCAGGTGCTTGATGATGACGAATCATTTAGGTTGAATTATAGATTAATAGTAGATGGAAAGCCGCAGTATTATCATCTGAAAACTATTAGAATAAATGATAAAGATATTATTGTTGGTGTTCAGAATGTTGATAAACAGATACGGCGAGAACTTAAGGAACGGGAGAGTAAGAAGATTTTCTCTGAAATCGCTGAATCTCTCGGAAGTATGTTTGAAGTCATATACCATATCAATATTAATACCGGTCACTATACCGAATATTATTCAAGCTCCAGTTTTTCTGAGCTTGAGATTGAAAGTGGTGGAAATGATGACTTCTTTGAAAAACTGAAAACTGATATTCGTGTATATATTTATGAAGAAGATCGCGAGATGCTTATTAATGAGCTTACTCGTGAGAATCTGACAAATAAACTAAAGGATAGTAATTCTTATTCCATAGTTTATAGACAGATTCTTGATGGAAGGTTGCAATATGTAAATCTTATTGTATTTAAGCAGAAAAAAGATGATGAACATCTTGTTATCGGAGTGCGTAATATTGATGAACAGAAGCGTCAGGAGGCAGAGATTACTACCTATAGTCATATTGCTGGTGCTCTGGCCAGCCGATATGAGGTGATCTATTACATTGATGTAGATACTAATGAATATATTCAGTACAGCTCTAGTGAGCAGTATGCAAAGCTTGGTACTACTAAGAAGGGAAAGGACTTTTTTAAAGACGCTGCTATAGATATAAAAAAATATATTCATGAGGATGATAAAGAACGAATCCTGAGAGTGATGCAGAAGAAACATCTTCTTGATATTATGGCTCAGGAGGGTGCTCTTACTCTTTCTTATCGACAACTTTTTGATGGTCAGGCTCAGTATGTAGCTTTGTTTGTAGTAAGACCTAAAAATGATGAGAAACATCTTATTATCGGTGTTACAAATATAGATGCGCAGGTAAGAAGAGAAGAAACCATAAAAGAAGAGGGCTTTACTTTTAATGAGATAGCGATGGCACTGGCTCAGAGGTATGAGGCTGTGTATCAGGTTAATATTCTGACGAATGAATACCTCGAATTTAATGCTAATGGAGAATATGCTAAGCTTGATGTGGGTGCTAAGGGAAATGATTTCTTTGTTGAAACTCAGGAAAATATGAAGAATGCTATTTTCCCGGATGATTATCCAGTGATGAAAATAGCTATGCAGAAGGAGTTTCTTCTTGAGGCTCTTAAAGAGACTGGTAAATATATCCTTAATTACAGACTGATCATAGATGGTAGGCCTCAGTATGTAGCGCTCATTGCTGTAAGACCAAAGAATGATTCGGAACATATAATAGTTGCTGTTGCAAATATTGATTCTGCAAGAAAAATGGAGCTGGAATTCGGGGATGCTCTTGATAGTGCTATGAATATGGCAAACAATGATCCTCTGACTGGACTTAAGAATAAACGCTATTATGCTCAGGTGGAGATGCGTCTTGATAATGAAATCGAGAGTAAATCAGGTCACAATTTTGCAATAGTACTTTGCGATATAAATGGATTAAAAGAAATTAATGATACTAAGGGGCATAAAGCCGGAGATAAATACATCCAGGAAGCCGGAAAAATGATTAAAAGTATCTTTGCAAATAGTATCATTTTCCGTTATGGCGGTGACGAGTTCATAATAATTCTTGAAGAAGAGAATTATAAAAGACGTGATGAGCTGATAGATAGACTTGCTGCTTGTCAGAAGGAAAACCGTGCAAAGAATCTTGTTACTGTTTCTTACGGAATATCAGAATATCAGCCTATGCTTGATAACAAAGTTCAGGATGTTTTTGAACGAGCTGATCAGGCAATGTATTTATATAAAAAGCATTATCAGGATGATAATGAGGATGATCAGAATTACGTAGATGATATTCTGGAAATTGAAAAAGATAAGAAGTTTTATGAACTCTTTGAAAAACTTATTTCTCAAATGACTGCGATAGATGAACAGGACATCCCGGCTATTGAGAAGCTTTTGATTGAGATATCTTCGATGCTGAGATTATCAAAGGCTGTCACGAGACTTTATAAGAATCCTGGCGAAGAAGCTGCAGGTGGTGGAGAAACCTTATGCTGCTATGATACCGGACTGGAAGGTAAAGAGATAAAGCGTATCAGAATAGTTTCTAAGGTTATGTCGATTGCTACGATGACGGTGTATATGTCTCCGGATGAAAAGCCTCTTTCTGAAAAGGAAGAGTACCGTCTTGAACTTCTTATGAGAACTACACTAACATATGTTAGCAGGAATCGTATCCGCGATATGGTTGAGGAGCTTACTTATTATGATGATGTTGGTTATAAGAATCTCAGGAGCTATCAGAAGTATATAACTCAGAATATGGATAAGCTCAGAACAATGGTTGCGCTGATGTATAATCTGAGACATTTCTCTCTCATCAACCGTGAACTTAGCAATGAGACCGGCGACATAATTATGAAAAAGCATTTTAATTATGTTGAATCTTTGATAGGAGACAGAGGTATAGTCTGCAGGCTTGGTGGTGATAATTTTGTAGCCTTGTGTGGTAATGATCGGTTGGGCACGTTACTTACTGCCCTTAATGAATCCACGATTGTTTATGACGAAGAGGAAGGTAAGTCAGTTAATATTTCTTGTAGTGTTGGGGTATGCAGACTATCGGATGGTGCACCTATAAAGCATTCTGGGCATATAATGGAAAAAATAATTATCGCATTTCATGTTGCTCAGACTGGTGGTAAAGAGAGCATAGTATTTTATAATGGTGGTCTTATAGATGAAAGAGCAAATGTGATGAAGGTTCAACAGCTGTTTCCGGCTGCTCTTCGTGATGAAGAATTCCGTGTTTATTATCAGCCTAAGGTGGATGTAAGAACAGGGGGGATAATCGGAGCGGAAGCTCTTTGCAGATGGTTCCACGATGGCAGTATGATAAGTCCGGGGGCGTTTATTCCGATGCTTGAGGAAACTAATGATATATGCAAACTGGATTTCTATATGTTAGATCATGTATGCAAGGATATACGACGCTGGCTGGATATGGGACGCAAGGTGGTTCGTATATCGGTAAACCTGTCTCGTAAGCATATGATAAATGTTGATCTTCTGGACAATCTTCTCAAGATTATTGACAGACATAATGTACCGCACAGCTGCATAGAGATAGAACTTACTGAAACCACAACGGATGTGGAGTTTAATGATCTTAAGCGAGTCGTAAGAGGACTCCAGAATGCTGGCATTTATACTTCGGTGGATGATTTTGGTGTTGGATATTCATCTCTTAATCTGATAAGAGAGCTTCCGTGGAATGTTATTAAGGTGGACCGAAGCTTCCTTCCAGTTGAAGGGGATGAGCTGGATAACGTAAGTAAGGTAATGTTTAAGCATGTTATTGCGATGACAAATGAGATGGGGATCGAATGTATTGTAGAGGGTGTTGAAACAGAAACTCAACTGAATATGCTGCGTGAAAATAACTGTTATTATGCTCAGGGATTCCTGTTTGACAGACCTTTACCTAAGAAGGAATTCGAAACTAAGCTTATGGCGGGATATTATCAGGTATAATGATTAACTTGTATAAATTTTTACACTAAGATTGTTGAATTCTTTCTAAAGTTGGTGTGGCAAGATATACTATAAAATGTTATAATAGCAATGTAGTGATGTTAAAAATTAATGAAAGGGAGGGCATTTCTGTATGAATGATATGGGAAGCGAAAACATTATCTTGAAGGACGGTCTCTGGTCTATAGAACTTCGTCCACGTAACAATGCTCATGAGGGTGAACCTAACATGAAGGTATGGGTATGTATGAGAGATCAGGAGGTTGCTCAGTACTCTAGTCACTATCGTGGATATGGCCATTATAAAGACCATGAGGAATTACTTCCTCCTAATATTGTAGCCGCTGCAAAGAAAGCATGGGAAATGTTAACTGAAGGTGAATATAATCAGGATATGCTGGATGGCATTCGCTCAGCATTAAAAAATCTTGAGGTGGAAGAATAGAAAGAATCTTAGTAAACTGTATTTCGATATATGATAAAAAAGAATGACTACTCAATAGTTGGGTTAGTCATTCTTTTTTTAAAATCTTTTTTGAGTAGACTGTGAATAAAAACTATTTTATCCCTGGTCTGCCGTCATGCTCGTATTTATAGCGTTTGCAGTCATACATTTTCTCGTCTGCATCCTTTACAGCTTGAGTCAGATCAAAATCATCACTAAGAACAGTGGTGATATATCCGCAGCTCGTTGATACATTGTATTCCTTACCGGACTCTTTATTATAATTGATCAGATATTCTTCAATCCTTTTGATGATCAGTTCTGCGTCGCAGTCATCAAATATTACGGAAAAGACTTCATCGCCACCGAACCTCGTTGAGAGACTATTCTCAGGTACTGAATTAAATAGAGCATTTGCTACCTGCGTTATGGCATTGTCTCCGTTGGCATGTCCGAAATTATCATTTATGAATTTAAGTCCATCCAGATCTGACATGATGACAGTTATTTTAGCATCCTTATATTTTGGATTGGCTCTAAGCTTTTTGAATTCATTTTGAAAACCAATCCTGTTATATAAACCTGTAAGTGGATCACGGCGGTACATTTCATCCATCTTTTCGAGCAGAGTACGCTGATACTGAATATTGATATAACCACCTATGCCTGTTCCGATTGCATTTGTGGCATTTATAGTGTTGGAATAATTGTTAATATAATAATCTGGGAAGAAGTAACATACAAAACCATATGCCTTTCCCATATAATCCAGTGCATTGAAAATGAGCGGATAACCTCTGCCGGCAAGCTCGATGACTCTGTCGCGGATAGCAGGGGAGAGAACATTTTCAGAGCTGGATATTTCTTCAGATCCTCTGAGTTCATTATTATCGTTATTTAAGCTAAAGGTGTCTTCCTTATATTTTTCAGGATACTCTGAATCATAGATTAAAATAAAGTCTTTTGGAGTTTCATCTGTCTCCGCATCTGTAAAATAATTGATATCGCTATTGAAGCAGTTTTTATCTACAACTGTCAGCAGGTTATCAGTCTTGTAACATTCGAGATGTGAAACCATAGTTCCAGGAGTCTGACTGATCTGCATTTTGGCAGTTAGTCTTTTAAGAACCCGGTTATCATCATTATGTCTGGAAAAGCTTTCCTTGAACCAGTTCTGAAGCATCTGTGGATGCTCGACATGCTCTGAGCAGCCGCAGGATTCATTAGGAATGAATACAGGATTTATGTTATGGCTAATGTTCTCATGACGTTTTACTGCTTCCAGTGTAACTTCAGCTGTGGCCTCAGCGAGTGATATGATATCGCAGGATGCTGTAGTAATCTTCGGAGAGGTAAAATATATTTCGTCATATCCGTCAAAACCGGATATAATGACATCCTTTGGTACGCTGATACCAGATGCTTTAAACATTTCAATAACAGTGATGGCCATTATGTCATTGGCACAAATGACAGCCTCAGGAAGTTCATCTCTTTTAAGTAGCTCTTCAGTGGCTTTACGGCATGGGTCTGCCCAGAAATAACCATAGCTGATCATGCTGTCATCAAATTCTATTTCATTTTCCTTAAGAACCTTCTTGAATACTTCAATACGTCTGTTTGAAAAATCATTATCAGGCTGACCTGCCATCATATGTGGTTTTTTCACATGATGATATTCAATGACATGGCGGACAACCTTTTCGAATCCGGCTTCATAATCGAAATTGATGCAGGATGCATTTTCATATCTTCCATCTGATATTATAACTGGTACATTGTGGAAATTAGAAGCATCGATGATTTTGTGAGCAATCTTATGACTTTTGATTTTTTCATCCATGATAATAACTGCATCAACAAAATCATAAGGAATAAGATTGAATACGTACTTTTCCGCAGCCTGCCTATCTTCTTCCCAATATATGTCCGAGTTGATGGCAAATATGAGAAGAGAAAAATCTTTGGCCTTAAGAAGCTCATTTAATCGTACGATATATCCGTGAATCTGCGGATCGTATATGCGTGAAGTGCATAAGGCTATAAGTTTTCTGTCATTTATCATATGAGAGTACCTTTTTTAATAGTATGATGTTAATGCCTGATTAATTACCAATAAAACCGATATTATTTTATCATATTTGAAAAAATAATAATACATATATTTGCGCTGCTATTTTGTTTTTTTTTTTTCACATGTTGACATCGAGGTTTATGCTTTGATAAAATTATATAGTATGTTTATTTTTCGGAGGAAATCAGAGAGGTTATGAATAGTAAGATTCAGCTCTTAAAAGACAATATATTTAATAGTTTTGTTGGAAATAAAGCTGTTGTTGATGATCTGATAATAGCACTTATTGCGGGTGGACATGTTCTTATAGAGGATGTTCCCGGAGTTGGCAAAACTACGCTTGCCAAGCTGCTTGCAAGATCGGTTGATGTGAGTTTTTCCAGGATTCAGTTTACTCCTGATACACTTCCTTCGGATGTGATAGGAGTGTCTGTATATGATGCTGAAAGTCAGCAGTTTAGAGTTGTGAAGGGACCGATACATAATCAGATCGTAATAGCTGATGAGATTAACAGAACTTCTCCCAAAACTCAGGCCGCGCTGCTGGAGGCTATGGAGGAAAAACAGGTCACTATAGATGGACAGACCTTCAGGTTAAATGATCCATTTATGGTTATTGCTACTCAGAATCCTACTGAACAGATCGGAACATATCCACTTCCTGAGGCTGAGCTTGACAGATTCATGATGAGACTTTCTATAGGATATCCTGATATGGATGATCAGATGCTTCTTGCACAGAAATTCCTTGGTGGTGTTTTCGAAAAGGAAGCTTCTGCCGTTCTTGGCTCAGATGATGTTATAGAAATGAGAGAGCAGGTGAAGAGTGTTATCATGTCTGATGAGATAATCAGATATGCTCTTTCTATTGTAGATAAAACTCGTGGTATGTCAGAGCTGGAATATGGGCTTAGTCCAAGAGCTGGACTTGATCTGCTTATAGCAGCTAAGGCACATGCATTTATAAATGATAGAGATTATGTTATTCCTGAGGATGTTATTGGGATGGCTAAATGTGTTCTTCCACATCGTATGGTCCTTACAACACAGATGCTCATGAATAGATATACTCCTGATCAGGTGATTCTGGAAATTGTAGAAAAAATACCGAGACCGGAGAAATCCTTTAAGAATTAATAAATATACTTTGAGGTATATCTTATATATTACTGACTATGAACGATTATGAAATAAGAGACTGGAGAATAAAACTATCCTTGCGTGGACATAAAAAGATCCTTCGCCTCGTAGCTTACCTGATAGTGCTGATTGGTGCTGTTGTTATAGTAAGCAATATAGGCGGAGCATTTTCTTATGTCTTTTTTTATTCTGTTCTTTTGTATATTCCTATATCGATTTTTTACATTTTATATTCTATACATTCTATCAGGATTTCCCAGGATATGGATGGAAGAGTGTTCAGAAAGGGAACACTCAGGGAATATTCGCTGCTTATTGAAAATGCAGGGTTACTTCCGGTTGGTCCTATTACACTTGTTGCGGCTGATAGGGTTACAGACTTTAAGGAGTGTATCACGGATGCAACATATAGTTTGTTTCCAAAGGATACTATACGGCTTGAAAATGTAATTTCCTGCAAATATTCCGGTAGCTATGAGGCGGGGGTAGTTGCATTTACTATACATGATCCTTTTAGAATAATTGATGCTTCCTACAGGATAAGCACTCCGCTCAGAGTAAACGTTCTGCCTGCTGTCACTGATATTGCAGTATCAGATATTAATCGAAAGCTGGAGAATATTCTTATCAGATCGGGAAATATGGTTATCAATAATAATGAGAATTATCTTGGTAATGATTTTCGGAAATATAATCCGGGGGATCCGATAAACAGGGTTCACTGGAAGAATTATGCAAGAACAGGCAAGCTTTTCATAAGACTTCCTGAGCTAAAAATGTCTCAGATGATTAGTCTGATTATTGTAAAAGATGAAATGGATGGCAGTGAAGAGAGCTTAAAGAAAAGAGATTATTTTCTTGAATATATTGTATCTGTGATGAATTATTTTGCGAAGAATAAAAAACCTCTTGAAATCACATATTTTGATTCTGGTATACGTAGCTGCATAGTCGATGATTATGAATCCTTTGATAAAGCTTATTTTGATGTGATAAAGAGAATTATGTCCAAGCCTGCATCTGCAGAGGAGGAGGGAATGGCAGAGGTGAAGAATAAAACTTCTGCCAGCGTGATCGTTTTTAATGAAAAGGAACTTAATTTATGTCAGAGCTAAATAAAAAAATGCTGATGTTTTTTCAGACTTCTATATTTTTTATTTGCCTGGTGATTCCTTTTTCAGAATTTGTGATTAGGCAGAATCTGATTGGAATAAACAGGTTCTTTTTCTGGTGCTATTTTTCAGTTTTTATTCTGGTCAAACTTATATTTGTTATCTTCGATAGAAATGTGCTGGGAATTCCGGCCAGTGTGCTTGGCTCGGTTCTTCTTATGGGGATTTTTAGAGATAAGGTTCTTCTGATACATATAGCATTTGCTTTTGCTTCTATTATATTAATCTATCTGATGGACATAAAGCTAATTAACAGGTTTGGCTGGATTATCTTCGCTGTAACTTTAGCTGTGATATGGATTGGAAATCCGGAAACTCCTAAAATAGTTGCGGTTTGTGTGATTGTTCTTCTTGTTTTTGGTGTATTTAGTGCTCTTGATAATGAATCAAAGTATTATTCATATGTACTGATTCTTTTAGGAACTGTGCTTGTGTTTCTGCCTTCAAAGGAGGAACCGTTTCAGTGGAGTCATCTGAAGAGTGCAGTAAGAGCAGTCAGTGAAGGTACAAACAGGGCAGCTAATGAGATTGAATACATTTTTGATGGGCTTTTTGATGGAAATGGTGGCTATAGAGGACATTCTGATGATGCAAAGCTGACTGGTGGAGTAGGAGGCAACTCAAAGGAGGAACTTAAATTAGATCCATATGCGGATATCAGAAGTAAATATCTTTTTGGAGCGGCTTATAAGACGATTACTCCGGAAGGCATGACGGATAAAGTGCGGAGTGATGAGGCTTATATGGGATGGTTTGTTGAATTTGTAAATGCATTATATAGAGCGGGTATAGACAGGGAAGAGGCTGTATGCTTCTGTAAGACTGAAAAGATTAATATTCAGTTCAAATATCTTCGGACTGAGGATATTATTATTCCCGGATATCCGATAAGAGTTGAATATGAATACTTTAAGGATAAGGATTCCCGTGAAAGGCATGGTAAGGGATTCATGTATTCGGTTCGATATATGGTTGTAGATTATGCCAGCCCTTATTTTATTGAAGTTGTAGAAAATGGAGCGGGAGATTATATTTCTTATGAGGATTTTAAAAACTATGCTTATGAAACATTAAGTATCGATATCAGAACATTTTTGTCAGAGAAGGAGTACAGCGAGGCTCTTGAATTTCTGGCTGAAAATAATGATTATTCTGACTATCTTGATACGTCTATGCTAACACCTGAGATACAGAAGCTGGCTGAAGATGTTACTAAAGATTTTGAATCTGATTTTGATAAGGCGAAGGCTCTGGAAACATTTTTGCGCGGTTATAAATACGATTCTAAGGTTGACTTAAGGGATAGTGATAATTATATCGAAGACTTTTTATTTGAAGAGTGCAAGGGGTATTGTATACACTATGCTGCTTCGATGGTTTTGATGCTTAGAAGCTGCAATATACCTGCGAGATATGTTAGTGGGTATTCTTTTGATTCGGATGAATTTGAAGAAACAGGTTTGGTTTATGGCAAATCAGCACATGCCTGGGCAGAAGCATATATGCCTGGGGTGGGCTGGGTGCGTTTTGAGCCTACAAGAATCAAGAAAAGAGCTGAGAGTTACTCCTGGGGGCTAAAAGCCGAATATAGTGATGATGTTGAAGGATATAATTATGATCCGAATTCTGATATGTATGCTTACTATAAAGAGTATTTTGAGAAGCAGTATGGAAATTCTGGATATGAAGAACCTCTGAATGAGTTTTCGAATCAATTAAATGAAAAAGAAAGGGCACTTAGAGAAAAAGACAAGAAAAAGAAGTTTATAAAAGAAACGATTCTTGTATTCGGAAGATACATTCTTATTATACTTGGATTTATTTTGACTTTGTTTATGTTATATAAGCTTATTCATTTATACATTTATAATAAAATGAGTCCGAGAGATAAGCTTATGGAAAATATGAAACAGATATATAAGAAGCTTGACAGGACAAGGCATAAAGATGAGGAAAATGAACAGATAGATGAAGAATTGCAAAAACAGATGGATCATATCTTTAAGGAATATTACCGTGTGCGTTTCAGAGGAGATGAACCATCGGATGAACTGATTGACATTACAAAACGGATTATCAAAAAAATATAAATACATCTTTAAGTGGAAATGATATCAGCTTTTAGGGTATAATAAAATAAAAACGGAGGGGTGTCTATGGGGTTTGGAGATGCAAAAAATGGACTAAAAAAAATCGTAATAGGAGAGATACTGACTCTGGCAGCTTTTCTTGTTATTATTTGTGGCCTTCCGATATTTGAAATGGTTCGCAGCGGACAAAAAAGCGCAGACATGTATGTTACCACAGATATTACATCGGCTGTGCTGTATGGGTTTACAGTTATTCTGAATATAATAGCATTTGTGCTTATCTATCCTGGAATTAAACAGGCCTCAAAGGATGAGGATTCATTTATGAAAGCTCTTATTTTCCTTTTCCTTGGGATAGCGGCAACAATTGGCAGGGGCCTCATAAAGAGTGTAAGTATAGAGAGTGTAAGTGCAATTGGTGAGAAGGTGCTTATTATAGCTGGAGCAATATTTACCTACTATACTACAAAATGTATTGTCGGAGGAATTATAAATATTGCTAATCTTATGGGCGACCCTGATTGTGAGGATGTCGCCAGAGGAGTAATGAATTTTCAAAAGATTCTATGTGCAACAACCGGCATAGCCGAGGTCGCTTTTATAGCAATCTTTTTTCTAAAAGGAGAAATCTCAAGAGAGGTCTATATGTGTGGAACTATTGGTGGTGTAATTTCTGCTGTAGTTGCCCTTGTTGCTTATATTATATTCATCAGATTTGTTAAAGATACAATTGGAATGATTGAATATGATGAAGAACAGGCCTATGAGAATTCAAGATATAATCCGGAGGCTGATTCGGATAATGAAAATGAGGATTGACATGCTGTCAAATAGATGCCTTTTTGTAAGAAAAATGTAATAATAAAGCGATAAAAATTACAAAAATATTTGTAAATGTTACAAAAATATTAAAAAAGTATTGACATATTGTAATATCAGTGTTAATATTTCCGCATTCCTTGATTTTATCAAAAGGATAATAATTTCAAGTTGGAGAGGAAATATTACATGGTAGGATTAATAGCTGGTATGTTAGGATTATCTTTTGGCCTGGTTTCACCGGAATTGGAAATGCCTAAGACACAGGATTATTCCAAATATACCTCAAGAGCATCGATTGAAGAAGTGTTAAGTGCTGCTTCTTCTACAGAGGTAACAGAATCACTTGATAATTTTGTTATTGAAGATATTCTCAGTGATGAAGATGAAGCTGAGATGAATAACGTTGATGCAGTTGGAAGTGAAATATGTGTATTGAACAATACTTATAGTGATGTAGCAGAGAGTGGAATGGAGATATCATTAGATAAGTCAGACAGCACTGATAAAACTGATAAAGACAGTTCAACTAAGATATCTGATGGTTCAGCTGGTAGCTCAGGGAGCGAAGGCGTTGATAAGGAAGATGCCAAGGCTTCTACCAAAGAAGATGATGTGGCTAAAACATTTGTAGGAACATACAGCCTGACAGCGTATGTTGCAACAGGAAGTCCTTGTGCTGATGGTGTATATCCGATACTTGGTTATACAGCTGCTTGCAATGATCCGGCTCTGTGGCATAAGAAGATATATATAGAAGGTGTTGGTAACTTCTATGTACATGATACCGGCGGAATGGCAAGCAATGTTATAGATCTTTTCGTTCCAAGTTATGGTGATGCTGTTAACTTCGGTGTAAGAAGTGCTAATGTATACATAG
>JAILEL010000110.1 GCA_024687845.1 Eubacterium sp. | reverse complement strand
GTATCTATAAAAAAAGGAACGAGAATAGGTAATGATGTGGTTATAAAAGCAGGAAGTGTGATAGGGGCGGACTGTTTTATCACAGCTGATAAATCAGAGGAAAGATTTGTTGCGACATTACTTGGTGGAGTGAAAATATGTGATGGAGTAAGAATATATAATAACAATGTAATCACAAAGGGAACATTTGAGTGGATTGATACATTTATAGGATCAGGCACTTTAATAAACGCCAATTGTTCTATTTCTCATAATGCAATGATAGGAAGAAGAGTCATGATGTGTGATGGGGTGACAATTAGCGGAGACAATACTATTGGTGATGACGTTTGGATTAGTCCAGCAGTCCACACTACAAATAGTATTAAGATCGGCAATGGGGCAAGCATAATGTTAGGAGAAATTGTTAGAAAAGATGTAAGTGATAGAATGGTTGTAGTAGCTGGAAGGGAGTATAGAAGAGATCTTTATTCAGCAATAAGAAAGATGCAAAAATAAGTTTAAGAGGGTGCGAGATAATGGATGAATACATTACTTTAGATGCATATGAATTACAAAGATTTGAACCTAATAGGTATCCATACCTGTATATAGATAGAGTAACCGAGTGCGTTCCGGGAAAGTACGCAAAAGGATATAAGAACTTTACAAATAATGAATGGTTTTTTCCAATTCATTATAAAGGACATCCATTTGTGCCTGCAGCTATACAAACAGAAACTTTGAGTCAAATGGCCACGATTCCCTTTACGACTATGTTAAAAGGTGAAGATATTGATGTTGTCGGATCAGAGTGGTGGGCAAAATTCCACAGAGAAATACATCCAGGGGATAGATTAGATATAGAAGCTCAGGTTTTATCATGGAATAGGGGAGTAGGAAAAGCATATGTTAAAAGTTGGGTTGAAGATGAATTGGCATGCGAAGTAAAGGTGACGTTAGTGGTTCCATCAGTATTTGATCGATTCAGGATGAAAAAGGTATGATGTGTAAATTATTGCAAGGAAAGACTTGTATTGTTACTGGTTCAAATAGGGGTATTGGTAAAGCCACAGTAGATATTTTTGCTAGTAATGGTGCAGATATTTGGGCTTGTGCTCGCACTATGACTGAGGAGTTTGAGAGTTTCTGCTCAGAGTTATCAAATAAATATGGAGTAATGATTAATCCAATCTACTTTGATGTTACTGATGAATCAGCAGTTAAAAAATCCCTGAGGGATATTGTAAGTAATTCGAAGACAATAGATGTACTGGTTAATAATGCAGGGATTTCTATTGAGAAATTGTTTGGGATGACATCGGTTAGTGAAATTAAAAATGCATTAGATACAAATTTC
This sequence comes from Eubacterium sp., assembly GCA_024687845.1. The sequence continues at coordinate 2,055 of JAILEL010000110.1, read as the reverse complement.
GTGTCGCAGGTTTACATTTCTCAGATTGTTTCAAGAAACATGATTAAACGTGGGGCGGGTAGCATTATTAATGTTGCATCAGTAGCAGGAATCGAAAGAGAATTCGGCGGCTTAGCATATGGTAGTAGTAAGGCGGCTGTTTTATTCTCAACCAAAACTATGGCTTTAGAATTAGGGAAATATGGGATAAGAGTAAATTCAGTATCTCCGGGATTTATTGCTACCGATATGTGGCAGGGGAGGAGTAGCGTGATAAGAGATGAGATTCTGAAGGAAACGCCATTGGGAAGACAAGGGAAACCAGAAGAGGTTGCTAACGCTATACTGTTTTTGTCATCGGAGCTATCATCGTATATAACAGGACAGAATTTGGTTGTTGATGGAGGCCGAATGGGGGGGGTAGACAAGTATAGATTCAAGGTAATTGAAGATGACTATTAAAGTGTCATTATATGAAGGGATAAAAATGATTCTGAAAAATGGTAGGGTTTTAGGCGAAGGGCAAAAACCTTATATAGTTGCTGAACTGAATACTAGCCACAAAGGGAAAAAAGATTTAGCAAAAAAAATGATAATCGAAGCAAAGCAATGTGGATGTGATGCCGTAAAGTTTCAGTCATGGACAGCAGATTCACTTTATTCTAGAGACTATTATGAAGCAAATCCAATGTCTAAAAGGATTGTTGATGGCCTTTCTATGAATAATGAAGTTTTGCTTGAACTTGTCGGGTTTTGCAAAGAGATTGGGATAGACTTTTCATCAACACCTTATTCTGAAGAAGAGGTTGATTTTTTGTGCGATCAATGCCAGGTGCCATTTATTAAGATTGCATCGATGGATATTAATAATGTTCCATTTATTCGTTATATTGCATCGAAGCAGATGCCTATTGTTCTTTCGACAGGGATGTCAACAATTGAAGAGATAAAGGATGCTATAAATGAAATAGAGGCATGCAACAATAATCAAATATGTATTTTACATTGCGTTTCAGTATATCCAGTTGAGAATCGGGATGTAAATTTAAACAACATAAAGATGTTGAAGGATGAATTCCCTGCATACGAAGTCGGATACTCTGATCATACCATAGGAATGGAGGCTGCTTGCGCAGCAATTGCGCTTGGAGCTGGAATGATAGAAAAGCATTTTACTCTCGATAACAGTAAAATTGGATGGGACAATCAAATGGCAACAGAGCCGGAGATGATGAAAAACCTTGTTAGTGGATGTCATGAGGTGTTTGATGCCCTCGGCAGTTATAAAAGAAACATAAGTAAAGAAGAGATGGATCAAAGAAAAAAAATGAGGAGGAGTATTGTTGCTGCAAGGGATTTAAAAGCGGGAGATATTATTAGAGAAGAAGATATTACTGCGAAAAGACCTGGAAACGGTATTTCTGTAGACTGCTATAATCGTATCATTGGTAGAAAACTGTTAAACGATGTGAAGTCTGACCATCTAATAATGGAGGCGGATATAGAAGGAGACTGTAAGTGATAGAACGATTTCATGCTTTGAGTCCATATTCTTTAAATCAAACTGATAAGGAAAGTCTTTTGCTGTCAGAAATAAATGAACTTACAGATTATCACAGACACAACTGTACATATTATAATATGTTCCTAGACACAATAGGATATAGAGGTAAGTGTGATTCTTTGAAAGAAGTTCCGTTTCTTCCGATTAGAATATTTAAGGAATTGAATTTAAGAAGTATACCGGATGAAAAAGTATTTAAGACCATGATGTCTTCGGGAACCGGAGGACAACGACAGTCGAAGATATATTTGGATAAAGAAACCGCAATGTTACAGCAAAAAGTTCTTCTTAGAATACTAGGGGACTTTGTTGGAACAAAAAGACTGCCAATGCTTGTGATAGACACGCCTGAAATATTAAAGGATCGTTCTCTTTTTACAACCAGGGGCGCAACTATCATGGGGCTTGATTTTATGGCTAGAAAAATGACGTTCGCTCTAAAAACAGATATGTCTTTAGATGTAGAAGGAGTTGTTGATTTTGTAAAGAAATATGGACATGAGAAGTTTTTA
>JAILEL010000083.1 GCA_024687845.1 Eubacterium sp. | reverse complement strand
TATAAGCAGGACGGAATAGGAGAAAACAGGGGATGGGAGTACTCAAGAACCGGAAATCCAACAAGAGCAGCGCTTGAAAAACTGGTTGCTGATCTTGAGGATGGAGAATATGGAATGGCATTTGCTTCCGGCCTTGCAGCTATCTCTACAGTTCTTTCGTTATTTAAGTCGGGAGACAGACTGATTATTTCTGATAATATTTATGGCGGAACCTTCAGAGTGCTTGAAAATGTATTTAAAAACTTTGGACTTGAGTATACGATTGTTGATACTTCTAATCTGGATGAGATTGAGAAACTCCTGAAGGAGGATGAAAAATCTGCTGAAAACAGTGAAACTCCGGAAGGTAAAAATCAGGAAGGAAATATCAAAGCTATCTACATTGAAAGCCCGGCTAATCCGCTTCTTACTGTGACGGATATTGAAAAGGTATCAGAGCTTGCAAAGATTTATGGAAAGAAGGTTATAGTTGATAATACATTTCTTACTCCATATCTTCAGAGACCTCTTCAGCTGGGAGCAGATATTGTTATCCACAGTGGTACCAAATATCTTGGTGGACACAGCGATACCATATCTGGATTTGTGGTAGTAAGAGATAAGGAGCTTGCTGACAGGCTGTACTATCTTCAGAATGCAATCGGAGGCGTGCTTGCTCCATGGGACAGTTATCTTATGATAAGAGGAATCAAGACTCTTGGTGTAAGAATGGACAGACATGTTAAAAATGCTATTCAGATTGCTGAGTGGCTTGAGAAGAGTGACTATGTTGAGAAGGTTTATTATCCTGGACTTAAGTCAGATCCTGGATATGCGGTTCAGAAAAAACAGGCTGATGGGCCGGGTGCGATGATTTCATTTACATTAAAGAAAAAATATGATTATAAGAAATTCTTTAAATCAATCAAATTAGTCACTCTTGCAGAAAGCCTAGGTGGCGTGGAGTCACTTGTATGCCACCCTGCATCAATGACACATGCAGCGATTCCTAAAGATATAAGAGAAGCAGTAGGAATTACAGATGAGCTGATCAGACTATCGGTGGGTATAGAGGATGTGGATGATATTATTTCAGATTTAGAGCAGGCGATTCTACAGTCAGAGCTATAGATATATTTTGGAATGTTTAGATAAATCTTTGAATAACGAAAGGGTGCGAAAACAATGGAAGTATATAACAGTGTTCAGGAAATGATTGGAAATACTCCGATACTCAAATTGAATCATCTCGGAGTAAAAGAAGGTGTAAATCTATATGTTAAGCTGGAACTCCTGAATCCTGCCGGTAGTGTTAAGGACAGGGTTGGAGTATATATGATAGAGGATGCGGAGAGAAGAGGCATTCTTAAACCGGGCGGTACTATAGTTGAAGCAACAGCCGGAAATACCGGAATTGGTATTGCTATAGCTGCGCTGAACAAAGGCTACAGATTTATATGTGCAGTTCCTGATAAGTTTTCCATTGAAAAACAGCGAGTGCTTGCTGCTCTTGGAGCAGAAATCATAAATACTCCACGAGAAGAAGGAATGCTTGGTGCAGAAAAAAAGGCTGAGGAGATTATGGCAACTATACCGGATGCTATCTCTTTGAAGCAGTTTAAGAATCCTGCCAATCCGCTGGCGCATTATGAGACCACGGGGCCAGAGATTTACAGACAGCTGGAGGGTAAAATCGATTATCTTGTAGCGGGAGCCGGGAGCGGCGGTACATTTTCAGGCATAGTGAGGTATCTTAAGGAACAGAATCCTGATATCAAGGGAGTGCTTGCAGATCCGATAGGCTCCATAATCGGTGGAGGTGAGCATGCTGATTACAATATAGAAGGAATTGGAAATGACTTTATAGCAGATACTATGGATGTTTCTCTGATCGATAAGGTTGTAAAGCTGAATGATGAAAATGCATTTTCTACTTCCAGACTTCTTGCAGCTAAGGAGGGCATCCTTGCCGGCTCTTCCTCAGGTGCTGCACTTTATGCCGCTCTTAAAGTGGCAGAAGAAATCGAGGAAGGGAATATAGTCGCTGTTCTTCCCGACAGAGGTGACAGATACATCAGCAAAGGATTATTTTGAAATGCTTTTTGAGTTAACCGTGAATAGTAACATCAGAAAAGGCTTATTTAATATGTGCTTGTAGTATAATAAATATGCGGTTATAATACCCGTCAGTTATTCTAGTATAGTGTTTCTTAATTAACTGGACTATAAACGCAGAATTTTTTTCAGAGAGTGCAGTATCAAAAACGTAGGAATAGTGGGCTATTCCGAGGCTTTTGGTGCTGTGCTATTCTGGAAAACAGGCAAGTTTAGAGTCCAATTAATTAGAAATCTCTATACTAGTGTTTGTAGTGTTTTAAGGAGACAAACAAAATGACATTAAATCAATTAAAATATGTGATAGAGATATCAAAACAGAATTCTATAAATGAGGCTGCTAAGAGCCTGTTCATTTCTCAACCCAGTCTCACTGCGGCTTTAAAATCATTGGAGCAGGAGATAGGTTTTGATCTTTTTACCAGAACCAATAGTGGTATATCGCTTACTGTTAAAGGGGAGGAATTTCTGGGATATGCAAAGTCCGTAATAGATCAGTATGATATTCTTGATGCAAAATACATTTCACATAGTAATGTGAAGAGAACCTTCCACGTGTCCATGCAGCATTATACCTTTGCGGTAAATGCATTTATTTCGGTTATTAATGAATATGGTATGGACGAATATGAATTCGAAGTTCATGAGACTAAGACCTACGAAGTTATTGATAATGTCAAACAGCAGAGAAGTGAGATTGGTGTTATTTATATGAATGATTACAACAGTACAGTTTTGCAGAAGATACTACGTGACGCAGGACTTAAGTTCACTCCACTTTTTGAATGTAGTATCTACGCATACATGAGTAAGACCAATCCATTGGCAAAAAGAAAAAGTATTACTATGAAAGATCTGGATGAGTATCCATGCCTTGCATTTTCACAGGGGGAGCATAATTCCTTCTATTTTGCGGAAGAGGTACTTAGCACGTATGAATATAAGCGCCTTATCAGGGTAAGTGACCGTGCAACTATTCTGAATATGATGATAGGACTGAATGGTTATACCCTTTGTTCTGGAATTATCTGTGAGGATTTGAATGGAACAGATTATTGTGCAGTTAAGCTGAATACAGATGAAAAAATGACTATTGGCTATATCTCTCGTAAACACTCGAAGATAAGTGAGATGGGACAGAGATATATTGAAGAACTGAGCAAATATAAAGATAAAGTATTAGACTAAGTGCCGCGATGTTAACGGTGGAAGACCCATCAGGGATAAAATTATCTCTGGTGGGCTTTTTTAATCTGAATATTGATGTTGGTGTCAAAGGCATCTTTTGACACTTATGCCATATAGTTAAAAACTATAGCAAACAATAAATTATAAGGATTATACAAGAACGAAAGAGGATGATATTATACGTGCATACCAAAACCGTTTCATTTATAGGAGGAAAAAAATATGAAAAAGAAATTTATAGGTTTAACATTAACACTTGCTCTTGCAGCATCACTTTTCGCAGGCTGTGGTTCTTCAGACAGCGCTTCTAAGAATAATGGTTCAGCTCAGGCTGCACAGACTGAGTCTGATACACAGGAAGAAGAAAAGGTTGAAGAAAAGGCTGAGGAAAAAACTGAGGAAAAATCAGAAGCATCTGATGGCGATAAGACAATAAAGATTGGAGCATGCGTTACCCCACACGCTGAAATCCTTGAACAGATCAAGGACAATCTTGCAGAAGAAGGCTGGACACTTGAAATCGTTGAGTATAACGATTATGTGCTTCCAAATACAGCACTTGAAGATGGCGATCTGGATGCTAACTACTTCCAGCATAAGCCTTACCTGGATGATTTTAATAAAGAAAATGGAACTCATATAGTTCCAGCAGCTGCAGTTCACTTTGAACCAATGGGAGTATATGCTGGTAAATCATCTGATCTTTCGAATGTTCCTGATGGTGCAAAGATTGCAGTACCAAATGATACAACAAACGAAGCTAGAGCACTTCTTCTTCTTGAAGCACAGGGACTTATCAAGCTTAAGGAGGGAGTTGGAATTCAGGCAACAGTACTTGATATAGAAGAAAATTCACACAATATTGAGATTCAGGAGCTTGAAGCTGCTCAGGTTGCTAAGTCAGTTCAGGATGTTGATTTTGCAGTAATTAATGGTAACTATGCTATAGAGGCAGGACTTGATGCAGCAATTGCAGTTGAAGCAGCTGATTCACTTGCAGCAGAAACATATGCAAACTATGTATGCGTTAAAGAAGGTCAGGAAAACTCAGAAAAAACACAGGCACTTACTAAAGCAATTCTTACACAGGAAGTAAAGGATTATATCAACAATACTTATTCAGGTGCAGTAGTACCTGTATTCTAAAGAAAAATCAACCCTCGAGGTTTCTGCTTCGAGGGTAAAAGAAATAGGATTAAAAGGTAAGAATAAAAGAACAGAATAAGCAAAAGATAAGGAGGATAGATAGGAAGTGTTTGAGGAAAATGATTTAAAGGATTCACCCATAGCCGTTCTCGGTGGTGGTGCGGTTGGAAAAACCTGTGCTGCTGACTGTGTGCTTGGCGGAAATAAAGATGTAAGACTCTTTGAATTACCAGAGTTCTTTGATCAGAATCTGAAAAATGTAGCTAAGACAGGAATTACCCTTGGTGGTATTCAAAAAAATCAATATGGTTTCAAGAGAACAGGAAAAGCATTTATAAACCTACTCACCTCAGACATTTCTGAGGCTGTCAAAGGGGCGAAGCTCATAATCGTTGCTATTCCATCAGTGGCACATGATGTGTTCTTCGACAAGTTAGTTCCTGTTCTCGAGGATGGCCAGATTATCCACATTATTCCGGATAATTATGGTTCACTGAAGCTGAGAAAGAAACTTAGAGAGACCGGTAGCACTAAGAAAGTCATAATTGGCGGCTGGTCGAGTGCTCCATATGGGACAAGAGTTGAAAAGGAAGGCGGAGTTCAGACCTCAGATATGTGGCTTGTATATAGAGCCAAAACCCTCCGTGGGGCTGCACTTCCAAGTACAGATCAGGAGGTATTCCTAAACAGTACAAAATTCCTTGGATGCTTCGATTCAATAACACAGGGCGATGGTCCTGTAGGTGGAAACACAGTTCTTGATATCGGCTTCAGTAATGTAAATCCTGTACTTCACTGCCCTGGTACAATCCTGGGAGTTGGAGTTATGGAGAACTGGGGCAGGATATATGGTGGTAATGATAAATATACCTATTCCATTTACAGCCACGCTTATTGCGAGTCTATCGCAGAAGTTCAGTATGCATTTTTCCTTGAGGAGGTTGCTCTTGCAGAAGCAATCGGCGTAGGAATTGCAAAATATCCGAAGAAGAATTTCCTTTCCAGAACAAGTATCCTTGGACCTGAATATATGGGAGATGACTGTATCGTACCATTTGATGAACAGTGGGAGACTGGTTACAGAACAGGACCATTTTCAATCCAGGATCGCTACGTGACTGAGGATGTACCGGTAGGATGTCACTTGTATCACGAGCTGGGAAAGAAATTCGG
>JAILEL010000078.1 GCA_024687845.1 Eubacterium sp. | reverse complement strand
AGAGTCGTAGATTCCGAAATCCTGATTGATTCCTGTACTCTGAATATAAGTGTTATTACGATTGAAATCTATAACCGGATTCTTAAAATCCTCAACCCCAACTCCATATTTACAGAATGCGCCAGTGCAATTACTATTCTTCTGCTGCAGCTTTCCCAAATAATCCTTATCTATAATAAATGCCTCAAGCTCGTACCATGTACCTTCCAAGTATACCTCAACCCAGCTATGGAATATATTCTTCGGAGCCTGCTTATAAACAAAGCCAGTCATAGCCCCTTCCTGAAGTTCTTTTCTAATAGTAAAACCGTGAACTCTGCATGGAATACCAACTGCTCTGAGTAACGCCATGAAAAGTGTCCCCTTAGTATTGCACTGTCCATATCCATCCTTCAGTACCTTTGAGGCAGGAATGCTGTCATCCACATTGTATCCAAAGCGAATCTCATCTCTGATAAAATTATAAATCGAACGTATCCTTTCAAACTCTGGAAGTTCTCTCCATCCACGCTCTCTTATAAGTTCCTGGATCATATAATTATCATAATCAAGCATATGAGTCTGGGCCAGATATGACGCACTAAGATTTTTCTCTATATCATTTTCAGCATCAAAAGCTTCATCACTTTCAATAGCTTTATCTGTTTCATTTATTTTTCTTTTAGCATTATATGATTCGTCTTTCTTCAGGCTCATCACAAATGTATATTTACATCTGATATTCTTCTCAGCCTTAAAACCAAATCTAGAGAAAAACACCTCTTTATCACTATTAAAATATTCCAAAAAATACTTTGGCGTCATTATTGATTCCGTAATATACATAGGGGCGAATTTTATCTTGTCAGACAGTCCTGATTGTCTCTCCCAATCAAGAATTAAAAGATGTCCATCCTTCTTCAGAAGTCTATGGACTTCTGAAAGAATACCTTTCCAAAGGTCAGGATTACATTCGTGGAGAGCCAGACCTATTATAACATAATCAAATAACTCTCCTCTTAGGCCAGTGTCAGTAGCATCTCTACAAATGATCTTTACATTTTTTAGTTCAAGGCTATTTACCTTCTGTCTTGCCTTAAGTAGCATAGACTTTGATCTATCAAGTTCCACAACCGAAGCCTTAGGATGCCTGATTGCAACGCCGATTCCATTGGATCCAGTGCCGCAGCACATATCAAGAATTCTGCATTTTTCATCAGGTATCAATTCTGCCAGGACATCCCGGGGATTTCTTCCATCCTTCTTTCCATTATCCTTAAAAAATGTCTTATCCAAAATGTCATAACCAGGTGACATTACTTTGTACATATATTTGCTTGTTAACTTACTTGCCATTCCATTCTCCTTATCATTTCTTTTGTTTATATGAACATCTGTGCATATATTAAAATAATATGAATTAGTTGTCAAGTATTAAAGTGAATAAGAAAAAAGATCCTTCTTCTTAAGACCGTTTTGCTTTCCGGAACGTGGCCATCCCGAATTAGCAGCAAACATATACATGAATCTTGGGAACATAGCAGCATTAGCGTAAATATTTTCCATGCTTAAAGATGAATTAACTGCTTCTCCCATACTTTGCAATGCCTGTGCAGCATTTTTTGCCGGGCCTTTCTCAGCTGCAGGTGTATTTACCATCATTCCGACCATTTCTCCAGCACCTACTGCTACTGCTCCACCATACTTATAACCACATTTAGAGCACCATCTTTTGATCATTGCCACCAAGTGTTTCTGCTGAGAGCTCTCATAAAAGCCCATATTCGTTACAGTATAAATAATCTTATTTTTTGAGCCTGGATTTTGCTCCATCTTACACAAAAGTCGAAGAAGGGCCGAAGGAATACCATCTACATAGAGTGGTGTGCCAAATACTATTTTCTCCGCTCCCTTCAGCCTGGTTACCAACTCATCCATATTATTAATGAAAGCACTTAGATTGACTGATTCCTTATCTCCCGATATTTTTGAAGATAGTGCATCCAGCATTTTTTTTGAATTAGCAGCATCAGCTCTAAGACTGCAATTTAGTAGTATTGTTCCCTGAGTTTCTTCAGCATCATCTATTCTTTTCGTCTGCTCCATTTCGCTTGTTAGTGCAGGATCATATTCTTCAAACTTTATATCCTTTATTATTCCATGAAGATTTGTGCATACAGCCTTCACATAACTTCTGGCAAGTTTTTTATCATTATCAGAGAGTCCATTTCCTCTGAAAATAAATGTAATCGGCTTCTGTTCTGGATATCTGCTCTTATGATGCATCTCACCATTAATGATTTCAAAAAACGGAAGTACATAGCTAATACTTCTGTCGAACACATTTTTCACAAATGGAGAAAAACCTCCATAAGTATACTTACTGATAACAACTACTTCCTCAGCCTTATGAATCAGAGCTCCCATACGCTCATACCCATCACGTATCACGCATTCTCCCGGAGTTTTTGTCCAGCAGCCAAAACATCCAATGCAGGGCTTAATCTTTCCGTCGTCAGATATAACTTCCCAGCCTTGATAATCCTTTGCAACTTTTTCCCATTGTGATTCATTAAGATCATGTATTAACAGCTTCATAACATTAGCCCTCCCTTCAAAACTGAGGTCATTATATCCTGCAGAAATAATTATTCACAGTGTATAAAGTAATCATTCTTATATGACAAATGTCACATTTAATGATAAAAATTCTTTACTAAATTAGCAAACTCCTCAGGAGCATCACTTTGAACATAATGACCGCAGCCATCTATTAGGTCGTACTTTGCACCAACCATCTGAGCATAATCCACCATATCAGGTGCGGCACAGTTCCAGTCACATTCACCAGATATGAAATATGCAGGTACCTCGTAATGTGGTTGGGACTCTCTAAGATTTACTGTCATAAGGTAATCCATGAGACTACCACAGTATTTTATAAATGTATCGTAACTAGTCACATTTTTATACCATAATAAATCTTCACTTGAAAGTGTCGGAGAAACTAAGGCAGCAAGACTTGTACTCTTCTTTCTGGTTGCCTTATGATAAGGTGCTGCATATGTACTCATTTCACCAGCAGCTTCTACAGTCTTCTCTCTAAGAAACTTTCCATACGCTTCGGTAAGTTTCGTAGTGTCATCACCTGCTGCATTTGCCTTTTCAAGTGCGTCTTCATATTCATATTCTGTCGATGACGCAAAGCTCACAAACTGACCGATTCCAATATATGCCTCAACATTTTCTGGATGTTCATAAGCATAAGTACTACCAAGTACCGAGCCATAGGAGTGTCCCATGATCACAACCTTATCTCGATTAAGTCTTTTCTTAAGGTACTGCGTAAGTGTATCTACATCAGCAAGTGCCTGTTCAAATGTCACCGTCTCATTTTCTTTATCTATATTTTTATTTCTTACGTATGTTCTTCCACATCCACGCTGGTCCCAGCATACCACCGTATAATCATCGATCAGCTCATTAGTAAATGTATAAGTCATGGAACTGTCTGGAGATCCCGGTCCTCCATGAAGGTATAAAATCACAGGATTCGAAACATCTCTTCCTCTGATTGTGATAAACTGCTCCTGACCATTTATCTCCACATATTCGCTTGCATCAATCCCCTTACTTGTATCGATGTAGCACGCAAAGAAGTTATAATTTCTAACAGCGATTATTCCGATTATCAGTAGAACCACCAAACATACAGGAACCAAAAGAATAGTTTTAATAACTCGAACTACTCTTCTTGATTTCTTTGTCTTTTCTTCTGATTGTTTCTTTGCTTTTCCCTTTGATTTGCCTTCTACTTTCCCCATCACTTCTTTTCTATGTGCAAGATGAATTCCAATATGTCCTATTCCTAAAATTATCACACTTATGATAATAAATATATTACTTGCATATATACCTAGCGAAAGGGCGGCGAAAACCGGGAGTGATGCACCTGCAACTGGGAAGCCCGCAAAGCAGGAGTACATATCCTCCATTTGCTTCTCACTCTTAAAATATCCTGCCCAATACATTTCATACATAGCCATAAGGACAAATGTAAGAATCAGCCATCCAATCCACAAAGAATGAGGTCTTATATTACAGTCCTTAAAGATAAGGAGCAGTGTCATAACAAGAACCTCGCCTATTCTTTCAAATATAAGAAGTACTTTATTCTCATTCTTACTATATTCGTCATACCCATCTGGTTTATGCTTTGTCCAGATTATATTTGGAATTAGTAGCATAGCTATAAAGATAAGTCCAATGTATGAAAAACCAAAATTCATTTTTATTTTCCTCTTCTCGTAAAAAATACCAAGAGGTCAGTTTTTCTGGAAATTGACCCCTTGGTATATATATATAAACCAAATCTTTTAAAAAGTCTTTAAATGATTCTTAAATTAATTCTTATTTTTTTACTGGTACCAATTCGATGTAACCTCTCTCGCCTCGTGGTTCAAGCTGAATTCTAGGATTAGATTCATCCCATTTATATCCTATAAATTCAGGATTATACTTCTTCTCAGCATCCCATATCTCATTAATTGCCGCAACATAATCTTCATCTGCAAATGGTTCGCCTCTGAACAGAAGGAATGTTGCAGCTGGAAGTTCAATCACCTCAAAGCCTTCAGGAACAGGTCCGTCATAATCCTCTTCGACTTCCACACCCTGAACATATACATTTGTCACAGGTTTTCTCATATTTTCTGGAAGCCACATACATACAGGTTCACCGCTTATAGACTTGATACTTGTTAGAAGTCCCCAAACATCGCAGCCTACTTCCTCACAGTAGCTGAAATATTCGTCAGCCTTAATACCTCTTTTGATGATAACTTTCCTGGCTGGCTTCTCAATAACCTGAATAAATACATTTCTTATTTCACTCATCTCGCTCATTTTCCTTTCTCCACTCGTTATTAGATAAGGTGTGAAGAGCCATAACGGAATTGGACAAAGAGCATACTCTTTGGGATTACAACCATATTCTCGTCTGAATGCCCGCTGGTATCCATCCACACTTCCGAATCCCATATCCAGCGCAACATCAAGAACTGATACTTTTTCATCCCTGAGTCTAAGAGCTGACTTCGACAGTTTTAGGCGCCTGATATAAACCGCCGGTGTCATACCCAAATGCTTCTCAAAAAGTCTCCTTGCATATCCCGGTGAAAATGAAGAACTTTTCGCCAGATCATCTATCGTGATATCCTCTGAAAGATGTTCACTTATATAATCCTGCATCACTCTTACTGCATCTCTTTGCTCATTCATTAGCTCATCTCCTTATGAGCGAATATTAACAAAATCTCTCTTTTAAAATCTCGACTATTTTTGCTCATTTATAATTTTAATTATTTTCGAGAATGACTTTTCTCCAACTCCTGCACGTTCAAAATTGCTTTCAATATTTTCTAAAACCTTATTTATATCATTTATTATCTTCTTACATTTCACAGATGATATTCCCATATTTTTTCCCGATATAATCAAATCATCATATGTTATATTTTCATTCTTTCCATTGATCAGCATCTGGTG
>JAILEL010000149.1 GCA_024687845.1 Eubacterium sp. | reverse complement strand
GGGTTCCCAGACTTTTCACCTTTTTCATCCCATTTTTAATTTAGCTTACATAATGCCAAGATTTGAGTAATTTGTACCAAATTTGTACGATGAAGGTTCTTGAAAAAGCATTATTTATAGTTTGTGCAGGAAAATCAATAGAATCTCTCATTGAAACTGGGGAAAAGAGTGCTATGGAAATAGTAATGTTGGGAGATAGAATTCGTGATAGAGCGAAAGAGAAAGAAATGGTTATTTTTGATAGTGTAACGCATTGGAATGAAGAAGCACGTAGTGAGAGTATTCCTCGACATCTTTCCAAGGCGTATGAAATGGGTATAAATTTTTGATAACTAGCCGCCGCACACTCAAAACTTTCTGCTTACTATATGATGTAATTAATATTTTTATAGGATAATAATGCGTTACTTTTGGAAAGTGTAAGTAAAGTTTCAGTAGAATTAATTATGAGTATTATATTAGAACAATTAACTGAAGAAAATTACAAATATGCCTTAGCTATTAATAGAGATGATATACCTGAAAAATGGGTTGATACAGCAGAAACTATAATGGAAGTAAGTATGCTGATATTGTGGCAGAGGCTTAATTCGCTCTTTTAGAGAAATAGAACGGTTTTTTTCTTTTTTTTATTCATGTAATAAATGTTACTATTGTAATATTATTAAGTAATCGGAAACGAACGTTACTTAATGACACATGCAAGGGAGGTATTTATATGAAATGGCGTAATCCTAGTAAAGAAGATGTATCTACAATTAAGAGTAGATTTGTGATAAGAGAGATCCTAATAACATTATTGGTATTAACATTTGATCTTATGCTTATATCACTTGTGGTTTTCACAGTGGTTAATTGCTTTGATTTAATTACAATAATATGTGATTTGTTCTTATTATATCTGATCTATATAATTACGAAGTCAGTGGTTAAGACAATCTCATTGCTCATCAACTTTTATAGATCAAAGATGTCACTTGTTGATTGTGTTCTTAGTGAAGTATCAGTTAATAGAATTGGATTACTTAACAATTCAAATGTTACTTTAACAACAGAGGACGGAACAACATATAGAACAAGTTATTCTTCAGCATTTACTACAAGAGCATATCATGGCAGACATGCATATCTCGTAGATTTTGGAAAGAATGGAAAAGATTTCGAGCTTGTACTTTTATAGATTTATAAATGAGTCACCTTTACGTCGGACGTAAAGGTGACTCATTTTTTTTATTTGTTATGTGCTGTCATTACTTTATCGTAGCTATAACCGCGGTCTGGTGTGAATACGCGCTTTCTTAGTTCAAAGTATACGATGCCATGTTTATGAACATCGAGAGATATGTCAATCTTTGAATCTTCGATTCTTTTTATATCGCTTCGTACGAGTGGATAAGCACCGCTTTTCAAAAACTTAATCTGCTCTTTTGTCGGATATGGTGGCTCACCTATATCGTGCCACAGTTTTAGCGGATTGCAGCACTCCTCATCAACGGTCTTTGTAATGAGAGTATATTCAAGTTTTTCATTTCCATCTTCAAAAGGAAGAGTGATATCTGCAGAGAAGTCTTCCTCGTCTTTATTCCACAGGATTCCGGCATAACCAGAATCTGATTTTAGGATGATAGAGTTTTCATCGCGATTTACGCATACATCACTGAAGTTCTTGAGTTGCTTATAAAACGAGAATATCCAGAATGTAGGCTTTGGAATATTTCCTTCAGCTACGAGTCCAAATCCACCGTGGAAGAGAGAACTTGGAACTCCTTTCTCCTCGAATACATCTCCAAAGGTTCAGTAGGAGTATACTTCGTTCATATCACCGAGGTGGGAGAGCTGGTGGGCAAGGAAAGCTGCATTTATATTGGTATCGTGGATGACTCCTCGTGGAGTATAAGAAGTACTGAACTCTGTTATATGAATCGGCGTACCCTTAAACTCTTCAAATGAATCGACAAGATCTCTAGTGGCCTGAAGGTTAGCTATTCTCATATCGGAGTCTTCAAGCTTAGAATAGTCGTAATGACCGACAGTTTCTGGAAACTCAACCGTGTAGTGGTGTCTGGTTATGTTGTCTGGCTTAATGTCGAATCTTTTACAGAAAGATAGAAATTCTCTGGTCCATTCGTCCTCATTTACACCACATATAGCTGGTCCACCAACCTTGAAACGACTGTCGTATTCCTTGATAGCTGTGTATGTTTCTTTAAAAAGTTTGAAGTACTCATCCATATCGCCCTTAAACCAGAAACCTGGAAGGTTAGGCTCATTCCATACCTCGATAGGCCAGTCTAGAACCTCTTCGCCGTATCGAGCGCGAAGATTTTTAAGAAGCGCGACTACCATTCGATTCCATAGACGATACTCTTTTGGAGGAGTAGTGTTAGCCTTCCAATGAAAGAGAGTCTGTGTACCCTTTGCGAGCTGAGATGGCATAAAGCTGAGTTCGAGATATGGTCTGATACCAAGATCTATAAATCTATCGATTATTCTAAAGAGATAAGTATAGTTATATTCGAGCTTTATCTCCCCGTCTTCTTCATACTCATGGTAGATAGAGAGATCATCGTGGAATATACCATGTCCACGAATAAACTTGAATCCAATCTCCTCCTGAACGAACTCAAGCTCCTTCAGATATTCCTCAGTAAGAGCAAGTCCCAGACGGCCTGTACCAATACAGCTGTCTATGTTGTTCTTAAAATCCACCCTGTTTTTAATATCGAACTTAATCTGTTTATTCATTTGTAACCTCCACATAATACATCATAAATCCATAGTCCTCATTCTAATACATTTCGCCTGAAAAAAGTAGATATAAATACTAGGTAAATCATACTTTCTTCTTAAAAAATCTCTCTTAGCGTGATGAAATAAAAGGTAGTAGTTTTTTGATACTAAGTATTGAAGAGTATATAGAATATAGAAAGGGTGGAGCAATTATGATAAAGGCTTTGCTTACAATAGATGATATAGCATCAGCAAATACACCAGCGGTGGTTGATTATATAGTAGAGAAGAATATCCCTGCGATTATGTTTGGCTGGGGTGAGAATATAGAGGCTTTCTTCGATAATGCTGTATATGCTTTAAAGGCTGGGATTATAGTAGGAAATCATAGCTACTCACATCCTCATTTTTCAGAGATCTCTTATGATGAGTGTATAGAAAAGATTGAGAAACATGAAGCTATTCTCGACAGGCTCTATGCGGCAGCTGGATATAAGAAAAAATGATGGGAACATAGGAAATATTTCAGTTAAAACTTGCAGGGGGTATTTATGTTCGAAAAATTTTATAAATTTGCAGGAGTTGAAAATCAAGATAGCATCAATAGTCCTGAGTCATTTTTGAAAGCTTTTTCGGGAGCGACATTTAAGAATGGTTTATATAGAATTCATGACATTAATGATATCGCTAAATGGACTAAAATAGTAGAGGATGCTTTCCCTAAGTACAAAGGGAATATACTTGTTTTTGGATATGATTGGTTGGGAAGGCAATTT
>JAILEL010000007.1 GCA_024687845.1 Eubacterium sp. | reverse complement strand
GCTAATATAAAACCGCCAAGGAGAACTATAAATGCCCTCCCAATCACTTCTCTCTTCTCAATCTTATTCACAAGCTCTCCAACATAGTATATGTAGATCATCTGCGAAAGATTCGAAAGCATTGCTGTAATAACTGCGGATATAGTCCATATTCTATTTCTTTTCAGTAAGATTCGAAGTACTTGCATATCTATCATTCTCCCAAACAAACTGCATCTATTTGACGCATAAAAAAGCGTCCCTCGGGCAGGGTCTGTATCCTTTTTGAATACTGTAAACCCTGCCCCAAGGGACGAGTCAATATTAAAAACTTTGTATTAATAGTGTGTGGCACTGAATTTGACTATAATCACCCGTTCATGTAAAATAGAGTGCGTTATGGAAAATTTTATCTTTAGTTTAAATGCAACAATACCTGTTTTTTTGGTCATACTTCTTGGTTATATTCTTAAAAGACTCCATCTGATAAATGAAGAGTTTGTAAATGTAACTAACAAGTATGTTTTTAAGGTTGCACTTCCTGTGATGCTATTCAAGGATCTTGCTTTTACAGATATCACCTCAAATATCAACGGAAGATTTATATCCTTCTGTATTTCAATCACATTTATAATGTTTCTACTTACATGGTTTCTTACTTACCAGATTTTAAAGGACAAAAGTATGGTTGGCGCTTTTACACAAGCATCCGTAAGGAGCAGTGCAGCCATTTTGGGTGTTGCTTTTGTAGAAAACATCTGTGGTAATGCCGGAATGGCACCACTGATGATAGCATCTGCTGTACCATTCTTTAATGTGCTATCAGTTATTATACTTGTATTCTCTGCCGATATGGGAACGTATTCTGACAGTCCGGACAATAGTTCTTTAAATAAACATGAGGAGACCTCTGATAAAAGAGAATATGTATGGAAAGAAATCCGTAAAGCGGTAAATGGTGTTCTGACAAATCCTATAATTATAGGAATCGTAGCCGGACTTCTTTTTGTTAATTTGAGAATTAAAATGCCTGCAATACTTATAAAAACCATATCCTATATCTCTGCAACAGCCACACCTATGGCACTTATTGCTATCGGAGGCGGCTTCGATCTTAAGGTTGCACTAACAAGACTAAAGCCTGCTGTGGCTGCTTCTGTAATAAAACTAATAGCACTTCCAGCATTATTTATTCCTGTAGCTGTGAAGCTTGGTTTTTCCGGTTCAGAACTGGTTGCCATTCTGATAATGCTTGCTTCTCCAACAACTGTAACCTGCTATATAATGGCAAAGGCTATGCAGAATGATGAGGTACTCACTTCTAATGTTGTCGTGATCACAACTCTTCTATCATCTGTAACACTCACCTTATGGGTCTTCATATTAAAATCGTGTGCACTAATATAACAGCATAGTATATTTGTATTTTTAATTTGTAAACGTGCCGGAAAGATAACCATAAGAAATAACATTTCCATATTCATTAGGATTGCCTCTCCTGGATATGGACAGATAATCGTAATACATATAATCTCCTGAAAATGATACCTCATCGAACTCTGGTTCTATATCAGAATCAGGTTTACCCTTCAAAGCATAAACATAAATAGTATAAGTATGTTCACCTGATCCCGCAGGCGGATACGGACCAACGTATTTGAAGTCAGGATTATCTTTATACTCCTTGATATTTGCGCCCGTACCAAGTTCTTCCTCCCGAACATCTGTTGCTACCCAATGAACCCAGTTATTAGCTGTTTCATCAACCATATATATAAAATAATACTCCGCTCCCTCTACCTTATCAAATCTGATTTCAGGAGAGAGATTCTTCCCATTTTCCGTATTGGTTATTCTGTCATTCCATTTCCCATCCTGAAGATCCTCTGAGGTTACTGTCATCGTAGCTTTATCTTTGAATTCATCTATAGTTTTATCATAACTACCATGTCTGGATTTATACATATATTTAGTCATTGAAAAAGCCATAGTAACTCCAAAAGCAAAGATAATAGTTATGATTACAAATATAGTTATAGCTTTGGGTAATGATATTCTGATCCTTCTAGGCTCTCCATAGGTTTTCACATCGATTTCATCTATATATCTGGAAGTATCCTTCTGTCTGAATAGAATAATAGCAAGGATAAGGAAGAAAAGATGTGCTATCATCATCAGGACAAAAAGCATTATAGAATCCGTCTCGCCTAATCTGGTCCACTTAACCACATAACAGATATCTACAGTCACAAAGGCTATATAGCCGATAAGAAAAAATATCGCTCCTATCCAGCTATCACTAGCATATACATTTTCCACCACCTTAGTTCTTGGTACATTAGAAAGATTTTTT
>JAILEL010000421.1 GCA_024687845.1 Eubacterium sp. | reverse complement strand
GAAACAACAAGCACGAATGTTAGGTTGTTCATTCAAAGAGCAAAAGCAGATGACACTTTTACAAAATTTATTGCAGATGAGCAAAATAGATTAGGGAAACCTTTGTCAATCTATGCTTTGATGATTCTTTCATTATTAAAGAATGAAAAACGACTTACGATAGAGCGCATCGCAAAAATGACTCATTTGGCAGAGGGTAAACTGCTGGGAGCTATAGAAAACCTAATTGAAGATGGACTTGTGGAAGGTGTAGGAAGTGGTAAATCAAGATCATATATTCTTTCTGTGAAAGTGTATAAAGAAAACAATAGAAGTATTCAGTATGTGAGACAAACAGGTATAGATAAAGTTGCTTATCCTGAAATGATTATTAAGCTTGCAGGGGCGCAGGATGGGTTTATTACTAAACAGGACGTGGCAGAACTTTTAAAGATAACTCCGGATCAGGCATATTCTGAAATAAAGAAGCTAGTCAGCAAGGGAAAAATCTACAAGTACTGTGGGGGAAAATATACTAAGTACAAATTGAGGTAATGATTTTATGACAGTAAGGTGGAATCATGGCTTGTCAAATAGTGGAGATATACTTTGTGAACCAGATTGTTGAGTATATCGTTCACAACGGCATGATGACGGACGGAACGAACTTCTCGAATGGCTTTCGGACGAATTAAAAGAATCGACCAGAATTCCGCTGTTGATGAAAACTTTTTTTCTCGGAGAGCGGACAATTGATGAGAATATAGAGTTTTTTACCGGATTGAAAGAAGCTTATCAGATCCGATACAGAGGTTTCGTCAACGCCGATGCCAGCTCGCAAGAGTATGGTGACGAGTTACAGGATGCATATCGTTCTATGTTCTGGGGGTTTACTATTTCGTATGGAAGAAGGAGAGCCCAAATGGTCATGGAATGGTGCGAGGAATGTATAAATGCATTAAAGAATGTGAGGACAGATAATGAAAAAATCTAAAAAGAAAATAATTCTTATAATACTACTGGTTTTGATTATTCTAATCATCGCCGGATGGTGGGCATTTTGTGTAAAAATGTATAATGAAAATTTTAACATAAGTGCAGACAGTTATGAGCCGCTGATGCTTCGCATAGAGGATTTCGAGGGGCTGAAATGTACGGAGTATTCTTTTCCTTCGGACAAGGGGCAGATGCTTGCCGGTTATCTTTACAGTAATGGAGAGAACCAGCACGGAATTGTGATCATTTCTCATGGATTCGGTGGCGGCGGTCATAATTCCTATATGGATGTAGCGGATTATTTTGCAAAGAACGGATATTATGTTTTTGCATATGATGCTACGGCAATGGATAAAAGTGAAGGGGAAAGTCTGGGTGGTGTCCCGCAGGGAGTGATAGATCTTGATTATGCAATTTCCTTTGTAGAATCTAATGATGATATTCCCGATTTTCCGATTGTCCTCTTCGGCCATAGTTGGGGCGGATATTGCGTAAGTGCCGTACTGAATTATCATCCGGAGGTTAGAGCGGTTATTGAATGCTCGGGATTTAACAGCTCCCCGGATATGTTTGAGTCAGGCGGTAAATCACAGGCAGGAAGTGTTATATATACCATGACACCGTTTATCAGGATTCATGAATTTATAAAATACGGTAAGTATGCGGCAAATACCGCTATGGACGGGTTTGATTCTTCGGATGCAAATGTGATGATCGTACACAGCGCCGATGATAAGGTTATAGGAATCGAGTATGGACTGGATAAGTATTATGAGAAGTACAAGGACGATTCCCGTTTTTCATTTATTAGGTTTGAAGACAGGGGACACAATGAAATAATTAATGATCCGGACAATACCTACAAAGACGAACTTAACGAGAAATTCGATGAGTGGCTTGAAACCCTTGATTATGATTATAACGCTGCGGATAATAAAGAACGATTCAAAGAGGATAAGGCAAAATACTACACGGAAAACCTTGATCATGAGAAATGGAGCCATAGACTGGACGAGGATTTATTTGCTCAGTTTTTGGAGTTCTATGATAAACAGATTGGCAAGTAAGTATCTGAATATACTATTGATAAAGCTAAAAAGGTGTTGCAAAAAAAATGCAACACCTTTTGCATTTTGAACTTTACAGTCACAATAGCACATAACATAATGAACTAAACCGGTTTAATTAGTCGCTGAAGGAGGAATGCATATGCCAAGAAAGCTTACAAGTGAAGAGATAGAAGCACAGAAGGATTTTATGTACGAGCGTACTGTAAAACTCATCGCCAGGAAG
>JAILEL010000404.1 GCA_024687845.1 Eubacterium sp. | reverse complement strand
GCCGGCAGATACTTTGTAGTCAAGCAGTATGAAGGATCTTTATTGCGTCCGACAGGACGCCTTCCATTCAAGAGAACGCCGGCAGGCGTTGTTTCCTTTTCAAATCCCTCCGATCTGTTCTCGGATCGCCAGCATCTTTTTTGCTGTCATTCCTGTTTTAATGCGTGTCTTTACAAAAAACCAGCCACCTTATTGGGTAGCTGGCTTTTCTGTTATTTCACTTTGTATTTTCCCTTGGGTAATTTTGCCAGAGTCTTCCCCAAGGACTTTGCGCTTACTGTTTTGACCTTTTTCTTTCCCTGCATGATGGTGACCTTACCACCTTTTCTAAGCAGCTTTGTGTTCACCTTTACAGTTGACTTTTCTTTTCCATTTTTAATGGTCAGTGTCAAATTAGCATCGTTCTTATCAGCATCCTTATATAGCTTTTTTGCAAGCTTTACAATATCGGTATTTTTCGCACCGGATGCGGTTAACGTTGCTTTTGCAGTTACTTTTTTAACATCGCCATTTGCATCTGTCTTAACTGTGATGGTGGCTTTGTAATCACTTGAAGACTCAGTCACCTTTTTTACTGTTGAGCCATCAGACTTTGTCGTTACTTCTGTTTTTGTCTTTGACCCGTCAGCGTTTTCAACTGAATTTACTGTTCTCCCGGTCGAAGGTTTGGTTGTTGATGAAGGCTTTCCGCTGCCTGAGGAGGAGCCGCCACCTCCACCTCCTCCGCCGCCGCCGCCGCCACCACCTGAGCCACTGCTACCTGTGGTTGAAGACGGTACCGCGGACCAGCTGGCCAAACATATCACGCCACTGGTTGGTACATATGATGTCAAATCCGAAATTGCTATTATTCTATCCAATGCCTGCTTATCAATGTTATATATCTTCCATGATAAAGCAGATATCCCCGACTGAGATTTTGGTGTAGATACAGTTCCTACACTTCCACCGCTTCTTACTATCTTCTTCTCCGGCATACCTGTCGCATTTTGCTCACTTGTAAACAGTACATCATTTCCGTTTTTCTTTACTTTAAATCTGATATATACCTCATCCTGATCCGGTATTCTGTCTAAAACACTCTGCCCATTTATTGTGATAGACTTAACTTTGTAATTCTTCAGATTGACCATTACATCAGAATCCAAACTCAAAAGCCCCGGTGTAATGGTAATAGTCGCTCCGGAAGTGACTATGCTTCTGCTTACCTTGGCGACTTCCATTTTTTGTTCAAATGACAGTATGTTTGTACCTTTTTTTACCACTGATTTAACAGTATAACCACTTGACGATGTTGAACCACTAGACCAACTCCCCCCTGGATTATAATACGGTTTTTCCCTTCGTTCCGCATACAATATTACGTTAGGGTTCTGACCTCCAGGATCCAGTGTTCCGATGTCTATTGCATTGTCACATGCACCCTCGGATGCTGAAACACTGACACTGTATCCTGACCACGAGTCATTATCACTATACGAACTATCACCTGATAAAGCCTTGGTGTAGTATATATATACATCTTTTCCATCTATTTTTTGTGTCATTTCATTTGTCGAAGAAGCATATATTTTCTCTGGAATTCTATCCAGATTATTTGCTATAGTAAACTTCAACTTTCCAGGATTGGTTAGCTGTGTTGAAATAGTGGCATTATCAAGTTTTATACTTTGTATAGTTAGATTGCTGAGATTTACTAATATGTCAGCATCCTGAATAGCTCCATTTGACTTTATTTTTATAGTGACAGTATCTCCTTCGCGTTCCTGTGAAACAGTAGCAACTATCATTCTGTAGGGTTCACTATTCGAACTCTTCTTACTATCAGTAGTAATTGTTGTTGTTTCTGTGGTACCAGTATAAACAGTAGTTGATCCGCTTGACTGTGG
The DNA here is from genome assembly GCA_024687845.1 of Eubacterium sp. Next base: position 1,632 of record JAILEL010000404.1, on the reverse strand, counting down.
GCTTGATATGTTGGCAACTATCTCTAAAACTTGCCCTCTTGCCGTCATTTCCCCAATATCTGAAGCCGTCATAATTTCCTCATCGTTTTGACTTACACCAACCCTATAATTCGCATTAGTATTTCCATTTAAGCTGGTATAATATACTAATGTATTTCCATTAATGGTATTGATTACCTGCGGAGATGTCCAGTTGCTGCTCTGCACTGACGGGCCGGATGAACTTCCGGATGAACTTCTTGACACAAAACTACAAGATATGATCTCAGAATATTTGTTAGTCGTCTGCCCTCTGACAGCCACATAACAATAATATGATGTCCCACCGGCTATGCCATCAGCAGTTATTTGCCTGGTCCTGCCATCTCCATTAATTGCCCCTGTTCCCACGACACGATTTGTACCATCCGAAGAAACAGATGCCAAGTCAGAAGATGATGAGAATGACATTGCATTATGAGATACAACATAGTAATAATTACATTTCTCACTGGACGTAAGCTTAATTACCACCTTTGTTGGATATAAGGATAGATCCATTTTTATAGCAGGTGTATTATCCTGTGCGTAAATCATCCCCGTGGGTAATAAAGCCATCGACAATATCACTACCAGAATATAGCAACAACACTTCTTTAACCCCTTCATACTCTACCTCCTAGTAAAAAAAGCGAAACAACCTTTCCATATCCCCTCAAGTATCTGTAATACCCCCTTCCTTGAACAGATTATATTCTAAGAATATATCGGAATACTTAAGAATACTTTGTATCTTTTAGTATTCTATCACAGTATTAAGTATTATTTCAAGGTATAATATATTATCGGAGGAGATAGATATGAATGAGATTCCCGAAAAACCCTTAAAAGAAAAAACATCCATCACTTTGGACGCTGAAGTATTAAATCAGATAAAATTATTGGCTTATGAAGATGAACGGAGTTTTTCCCAATATGTGAATTTAATCCTCAAAGAATGGATAAGAACGCATCAAAAAAATGACCACAGCACTAAATAGTGACGTGGTCATTATCATGTCATCCTCTATCCTCACAGCGGAGCTTGAATAGTTTCATAATATCCGCCAGGTCACCTTTTGTGACCATATTATCCTTAATGTCCCTTACTTCGTTCTGAAGTTCATCATGCCTTAAGGCCAAAAGACGAATTTCCTGTTGTGGAAGCAATACTGCATTTTGCCTGATATAGTGAGTCATTTCCACAAATGCCTCCTTGATCAAAATGCTGGCTTCAATCGCTCTGTCCGTATGTAAAGCGGACGGTAAGCATCGCCACTCCCTGCTCTGAGTAAACATAAGGGTTATAAGTTCTTCCGCCCTTTATTCCGATGGTCTGCATCGAGATGCCAGATTGGCATCCCGATAATTCCTCATCCGTAAGTTGAAAGCAAAATGTTTCCGGGAATCTTTTTATATTCCTCTTCATTGCTCTGTTAAGAGCACCGGTTTTGACACCAAAATATTCTGCTATATTACTATTTAGCGCTGTAATCTAGTCCGGGCCGCCGATCTGCCTGAAAATGTGTGTTGCTTTCGTTAGTCGCTCCGCTACTAAGCGCACCCTTCGCCTGCGCTTAACCTCGGCTGGACATGTCGCGCGTCTCCGTAACC
>JAILEL010000260.1 GCA_024687845.1 Eubacterium sp. | reverse complement strand
GCAATCTGCAAAACTCCTGAACAAACTTTTCTTCAGAATCATATCCAGCATTTCCAATCCCCTGAAAGTCAAGAAATATGACCTGATAAACCCCCGTTAAATATTTTTTTAAAGCATTTAGCGTAGTTGTCTTGCCATACTGCCTCGCGCGATTGATAGAAAAATATTTTCCAGCATCAACCATTTTCTTAATCTGAACAATTCGTTCAGAAAGATCAACCATATAATGTTTTGATGGAATACAAACCGCTGTTGTATTGAATACTTTCATATGCAATTCACTTTCTTTCACAATTAGTCAAAACAAATATCTATATCCTATTGTAACATATTTTAATTTATGATGGTAATCATTTCTTTATACACAGAAGTTGTGGCAGTAGCCTTTTCTACGGTACCCTCTGGGAAGGTGCTAATTTTTGTATTCTTAAAGTAGTAGCATGATTACCATTGATCGCAGATTAAAATAATCCTTCCTCACCATGCAGATAATAAATGGATATTTGAGACCAGTTATCTTCCTCGCGGATATATCCAATCCCATTTGAACTAACAGACCTAACCTCATCAAACTGTGGATCAATCAAAACATTTCCACTCACATCCATGTATCCCCACTTTCCAGTCTTCTTAAAAGGAATATATTCTGATGCAGAAGAGCCCGTTTCTTCATATTCACAGTTAACGACAGCATTACCTTCAGAGTCTATAAGCCCCCACTTTCCACCAGAGCAGACTGCGGCAAGGCCATCTGTACAGAGGAAGCCCTTAACCAGATCGTACTCAGCGTTTATTATCTCTTCACCCATCAGACTGTACATCGAATATTTCTTTTCACCTGATTTTCTTGCAAATATCGCTTTACCTCTAGAACAGCATTTTGTTATATCCATTATTACATCATCAAAAATATAATCTGTAATATATTTCTCATCCTTATCAATAAATGCCCATTTTCCTCCTTCATTTACAGCAGCCACACCATTCATAAAAGCTGTTGCATCATCATATTTGAGTTTACTAAGTATCTTTTCACTACTATCTTCATTATTCAAGCATTCACCTATCCAAGAGTCAGAATTATCCTGTGTACTCAAATACCCCCATTTTCCATCCTTCATCACAAGAGCTTTGCCATCGTGAAATACTCCTGAATATGTTAGATCATATGTACTCATAGCTCTTATCTGACCATCTATATCAAGTGAAACCGTTTTATCTGCATCATTGGTTCCTGTAAATCTAATTACGGCAGAGTTTTTATCTTCGGAACTGAGTCTTCTCTCTTCATCATCTCCCAGGATGTCATAAATCTGATTAAAATTCATTCCAGGCAGCTGAACTGATCCATTCTTATCAAGTAAGATACTTATCGAACGCTCATTAACAATTGGGGAAGCAATGCTTTCTGCTTTAGTGGCCACTGAATAACCATCCATATTTTCACTAATATCCTTATAGTCAAGATACGTAATGCTATAAATACCTTTAAGTTCATTATTAAAGGATATAATTTCCTGATTCTCTGGGAAAAGATTTTCTGCTTTTTCAATATAATCCTTCGCTTCGCTAAGTCTCTCAGCCTGCATATATAAAGATATAAGCATAGAATATATTTCTACATCATCATTTGAAGTCAGGAAACCTTTTGCCTCAGTTTCGAAATTATTCCAATCCTCCATAGCATAATAATCCATAACTATAGCTCTTTTGATTTCGATCGAGTTTTTAATCTGAGACAGTTTTTTATATTCATTTACAGCATCTTTATAATAGCCTTTTTTCTCATAATCCTGTGCAAGCATGTATCCCCTATCATAAGAATCAGTTTTCTCCTGAGAATTAATAAACATATATTTCCATCCTGCTATTATCATAGAAATAATTAGAATAGCTGAAATAATTCTCTTCATATCCTTTCCTCCAATTCATGATACATATTTATTTCTTACTCTTCTTAGCATCCGCATATTATAATTGATAGAATAGTTCCTGCAGCTATAAAAGGCCCGAAGCTCATCCTGTCCTTCATGGAATAATTCTTCCTGATCACATTTGCCATACCATAGACCAGTGCAAGAATCGATGATATAAGTAAAACTGACATAATTCCCGAGGTTCCTACATATAATCCTATTACCGTGAAAAGCTTCACATCTCCCCATCCAATACTGTTTTTAAATATAATCTTTACTACTGAAAACAGAAGGATAACCATAACACTTCCAAATATATAATTAAGAACAGTCGAGAGAATTCCTTCCATATTTTCACTTCCTGTAAAAAGCCCCACTGTAACTTCTCCAGAAATCGAAATAACTCTGAATGCCAGCAGTAACAAAACAAGTTTGTTAGGAATAATGTAATGTTTTAAATCAATCTTGGCGATATATATAAGAAAAGCTGATAGTACAAGAAGTGAAAAAACATGAACCATACCAGTACCATATATCATCATGCATATGAATTCGATTCCCATCACTACACCGATTCCGCCCATCTCAGGTATAGTCAACTTTTCAATAGTTTTATCCATAATCCATTCCTCCATATATATTTCTTTAAAACTATAATAATCCATGGACTACGATTTTTATTTGCACAAAATTCCAACAACATAAAAATGTATTACCACCAGGTGGACTTCCAAGGAGCTGTAGTTGCGCTTTGCCGAAGATGTATTTCTAAACATGCATCCTCAAGAAAAGGAACATCAACTAACCGAAACCAATAGAGTCCTCTTACAGTTATCATTGACCCGCCAGGCTCTATTATCACAATAAAATCATCTACCTTATCCCGTGCAAAAAATCTTTTTAAATTAGAATTACCATCAATATAATAATTCAGCACATCATCACTTAGTCTCTCTATACTTGAATACTTTGTCGCGGAATTAATGTAAGAACTATATCTGATATCATTATTGTCATTTGCTATAAGATTAGGCATATCTGCAATACTTTCGATTTCTCTATCCCCATAGAATTCAGCCATTGATGCATCGAGAGCAATAGTGGTAAGGACGTCCTGCATACAGGCCTGAACCGCAAAAACCTGAATAGTTTCCATTATCATATAAAATGCTAATATAAATATAATCAATGAGGTACATGCCTCAACCGCAACAGAACCGTTCTCATCCGTTCTCATACTCAGTTTCTCCTTTCCTTTCATAGTATGGTTTTTTCAACCATGAATATCAATCAATACGAAGCAAATGATTTATAGCCATAATCAGCATTCTTCCTAAATACGCCCTTAACTGATATTGATGCATCTATTCTCACTGCAGTATATGCCTTATCCAAACTGAAAGAACTTCCCTTTACTGCCGTCATATCTGTTTCAATGATATATTTTATCCTTGCAAGAACATTGTCTTCATTTTCTACAACCTTTATTAATGTAAGAAACTTCATAAACTGCATATAATCAAATGTAGCTCCTCCCTTGGCTCCACAGATACGAACTGCCTTCGAACTATATATTTTACTCAAGTCATCGTATGCTTCTTGTGACATGTTTTTCAGAATAAGCACATTTTCCCTTAAGTATTTTCCAATAAGTTTGTCCCCTTTATATGCTGTAGCTTGAGATCTAACTTTTTTAAGAGCTGCCTCATCACCATATTCTTCCATAAGCTTTCCAGCATATTGAGTAAAAAATATAACATCTCTTGATATCTTACAATTTAAAAGAGCATCCTCATTTCCAAATATCAAATACTCAATAGCGCAGCTTGGTGTTTTCCCAGACAAACTATACTCTTTATTTTTACCCGTAAGATTGTAATTATCATATATTTTAAAGGCTAAAAAGAATTCAGTAGCATATTCACTTATCAGAAGATTAGTTTGCTCCAGATTGATTGAATTCTCACAATCAGCTATAACTTTGTTATTATATAATTCTGCGGTCTGTACCAACTGACTCATCTGTAGTTCTGACCAATAAGTCATAGATGGATATGTACAGCACATTCCATCTGAATAATCTAATTCCTGGGGATCAATATTCTTAAAGCTATATGTCCCATTTCCTAATGATAGTTTTATACTTGCTCCCTGATCACCATACAGATCATAATACATATTATTGCTCTCCCAGGTTTCAAGCTTCTTATAATTATTCCCGGAATAAATAATTGACTTCAGATATTCATAATAATCACTTTTCCTGCAATAACTATCCAATGCAACAAGCTGACATATAACATTAACATCTATATCATAATCCTCTTCATCATTTTCGTCGTCTTCTTCTGAATCGTCTTCTGTTTCATCATCCATGTCATCTTCCGAGTTATCATCCGAATCGTCTTCTGAATCATCGTCTATGTCATCGTCTGAGTCTTCATCCACGTCATCTTCTGTGTCACCATCTGAATCATCTTCTGAATCATCATCTGAGTCGTCTTCTATATCATCATCGGAGCCATCCTCCTCACTATCCGACTCCTCATCGCTGTTATTATCAGCTTCTTCTTCATAATATTCTTTCCATTCAGAAATATAATCATTTATAAGTTGCCATTCTTCATCCCCTAAAAATCTTTCATAATTTCCAGACTCTATATCTGATATATCTTTTTCCAGTGTTCTTATTCTGTCAAAATCGATCAGATTACATTCTTCATCATAATACTTCTGTAACGATGTTCTGAGATTATCCTTTATATTGGGTTGAGCAAGGGCAGTTTCCCACTCATTTTTATTTTGGAAATATTCATCTTCATGCGTAAGTACATTTTCAAAATATTCCTCAGTGGTTAGCCAGAAGTAATAATCCTCACTAATATCAATATTTCTATGTTTCTCAACATCGAAAAAGAACCCT
>JAILEL010000257.1 GCA_024687845.1 Eubacterium sp. | reverse complement strand
ACAGATCAGAATGATATTAAATATGCCAGGAAAAATAAATATGATGAGGCTATATTTATAGAAGATGGTAATACGGTTGTCTTTCATGACATCGAATCGGGCTTTACAAATAGATGTCCAATTTCGGATGTATGTTATCTGGGAAGATATAGCAATGTTGTACAGGAGCCTTCGTCATAATTTTGATGGGACATATGGCAAGGTATATCCAGGCCTTGATCCTGACAGTTTTTTCGAGGAACTTGAGATAGAGCCGGACCGTGAGAAGATAGATTACTACATTCTTCTTGATGAACTCTTCTAGGCGGAAGTGGTAAGTTATTCCGGAATATATTTCAGTAAAAACGACTAAAGGAATTTGATGGTGTAAAGTATATGGAAATTATTTATTTAGAAACTGTACCGGATGTTGATATATATCATGATTTGAGAACATCTGTTGGTTGGGCTACTTTTAGTAAAGAACAGTCAAAAAAGGCCCTTATGAATAGTTGCCACTGTGTGATTGCTAAAGATGGAAATCAAACCATCGCCATTGGAAGAGCTGTAGGTGATGGCATGTACTATATAATAGTTGATGTTATAGTCAGGCCTCAGTATCAAGGGCGTAAGGTTGGAACGGAAATAATAAACAGGCTAGTGGATCTAATAAACCGTGATACGGTGACGGGAGGAAGAACCAGCATTCAACTCATTGCTGCTCCTGGCAAAGAAGGATTTTATGTTAAACAAGGCTTTAAAGTTCTGCCCAATGAAAATGCCGGTGCTGCGCTTAGAAAAGTAATTTACACTTAAACTGTAATAGAACATTAAAGAAACAGATATCAAAGATGAGTACGAAAGAATTGTGCCACTGACTCAGATATCATTCATCAAGTTATTTGATATATTTTCTCTAATAAACCGAATGGTGTTCTTTTTATTCTTGACAGAAGACCAAAAGCAAGGTTATATTGAATTAACAGAACGATATTCGGTTTATGGAGGTAAAAGACATGGCAGATGAAAAAGTACTGTTTCAGGCAGGTTATTATGAGTTTAACAAGGATGCAGGGCTGAACTTTCAGCTTAACAGGTTCTATACCTACGGAGTCTTCTCCAAGGATGAGCTGATGGATATTGGAGGCAGGATAGACAGTATCGAGAAATGGATTTCTCTTTTCATGGAAACAGGAGAAAAGGCAGAACAAAAGAATGAACTCCTCAAGGCAGCTACATGTTATCGTGCAGCTCAGTTCTATACACTGAGCGGGGAGAAGGATACTGAGGGCAGAAACCTTAAACATGTGCTGTACGACAAATGCATGAAACTTTATAATGAGTATTATGAGCAAATTCCGTATCTTAAGGTGGTAAGGATTCCATACAAGAATTATGAACTTCCGGTTTATTATGCAGAGTGTGAGAATTCCAAGGGGAACATCGTGATTCACGGCGGATATGACAGTATAGCTCAGGACCTTTTGGCTATGCTTCCGTATTTCTACGAACTGTCTTATAACGTGTACTTCTTTGAAGGACCCGGGCAGGGTGAAGTTCTGATGCGCCACGATGTAAGGATGACACCGGAGTGGGAGCATTGCACAAGAGCTGTTCTGGATTACTTTAATTTGGATGATGTAACGCTTATCGGTGTATCTCTGGGAGGATACCTGGCAACAAGAGCAGCAGCTTATGAAAAGAGAATTTCCCGTCTTGTAATGTATGATCTTATATATGATTTTTACGGAGCGATATTAAATAAAATGGGGAATTTTGCAAAGCTCTTCGATTATCTGACAAGGCATCCAAAGAATCTTTTATGGAAATCACTGAACAAGAAGTTCGATCAGAAATACTTTACCAAATGGCTCCTTTTACAGGGATATGCAATCTATGAGAATGTACATACTCCATGCGAGTATTTCAACCATATCAGGTTGTATAACACCAGAGAGATTTCAAAACTGATAACTCAGGATACACTGGTGCTTGCAGGTGAAGCTGACATATATACAGTGTTCTACCAGGATCAGATAGACGCACTGGTTAATGCACGCAGTGTAACGGGAAGGCTCTTTACCAAAGAGGATCAGGCAGATCACCATTGCCAGATTGGTAACATGGGGCTCCTACTTGATACTATTGCCGGATGGATCGAGGAGAAAACGAATGGCAAGGAAAGCAGTACTTGAAGGCGGAAAACGAGATGAGATAAT
>JAILEL010000192.1 GCA_024687845.1 Eubacterium sp. | reverse complement strand
GATACCTGCAGCAGTAGTATTTATTGTATTTGCAGTAGCATTGTTTGGCTTTATAGCGCTTGTAATGTTCTTCTTTATCAGGAATACGATAGATACCCGTATAAGCTATTCTGAGGGCAAGTACAAGCCTTGGAAGCTGATTACAAAGGAAGGGTATATAACAATGGCGGTATGTATAACTGTGATGGGGATGCTGATGATGATGTAAAAAATAAATTTTTTTTTAATGTTCATTTAAGGTTATGCTTCTATAATGCACTTAAGCTGATAGAAAAACATTGTATTAAGTTCAGAAGGGAGCTGATTTTATGAGGAAAAAGAATAAGCGATATATGAAATTATATTCAATTCTACTTACAGCAGGACTTGTTTTCAGTCTATCGGGCTGTGGAAATGGCAATGAAGTAGAAAACAGTACTGAGGCAACTGTTCAGACAGTTACAGAAGCGGAAGTTGAGGAGGAAGCAGAAGAGCAGACTAAAGAGGATATGGATGAAAATGACCAGGAAGAAATAAGTTCTGATGATGACGGAGATTCCACTGAAGATGCAGACTTCATCATGAAAGAAGATATCCAGATTAATGAAACCTATGATGATTCATCAGATGGAGGTCACGCTATCGTGGCTGATGAGGAAACAGCTGAATATTCAAATATTGCAGTTACTAAAACCGGAGAGGCTGATGGTGATGAGGCTGACTTTTATGGAGAGAATGCGGCGATATTTGCAACAAATGGAGCGACATTAACCCTTGGTGAAATCACGGTAGATACCGACGGAACACATGCAAATGGAGTATTCTCTTATGGTGAGGGGACGACAGTAAATATCTCTGATTCATATATTTATACGAAGAATAACTGTTCGGGTGGTCTGATGACGACTGGTGGTGGAACTATGAATGCAACTAACCTCACGATTCTCACAGACGGAAATTCATCTGCAGCCATAAGATCTGACAGAGGTGGCGGAACAGTAAATGTAACAAAGGGAAGCTATACTACTAATGGAAAAGGTTCGCCTGTTATATATTCGACCGCTGATATTACAGTAAATGATGCGACGCTTACATCTACAGCATCTCAAGGAGTTGTTGTAGAAGGTCAGAACTCAGTTACTTTAAATAATGTGACATTAACAGCCGATAATAATACTAAGAACAGTGATAAGTCAGATTATTATCAGGCAGTAATGATATATCAGTCCATGTCCGGAGATGCCGATGAAGGAACTGCAAGCTTTACCATGAACGGAGGATCTCTAACCAATAAGAATGGAGATATCTTCTTTGTAAATAATACTGTAGCTACGATAGACCTTGATAATGTTGATATTACAAATGAAGATGAAAATGGAATATTCCTCAGAGCAGAGGCTGCAGGTTGGGGCAGTGAAGGCTCCAATGGCGGAAATGTTACCATGAATGCTAAGAATCAAGTGATAGATGGAGATATAATAGTTGATGATGTATCAACGCTTAATCTATATCTTACAGAATCTTCAACATTTAATGGTTCAATCAATAACAGTGGTGATGCAGGAGATGTATATGTTGAGCTAAGTGAGGATGCGGTATGGAAACTTACTGGAGATTCATATATATCAAGTCTTACCTGTGATGCTGATTCAATAGATCTGAATGGATATAAGCTGTATGTTGACGGTAAGGAATATACAAGTGGAACGGCAAGTTCGGGCACATCTGTAGAAGCAAATATTAGCGAAAGCAGCGGACATGGTGGTGGAGAAAAGCCAGATGGAGAACCGCCAAGTGGAGAAAAACCGGATGGCGAACCACCTTCAAAACCGGATTGATGATTGTAATAGCAAACCATCCCTTCTTAAATGCTATTTTAAGAAAAATATATAGTTTGGCATATCTTAGTCACACTGAATGTGTGGCTAAGATATGCCTTATTTTTGTGCCCTTGGAGCATAGTTTGAATCAAATGTCCTTGATAGCGAATTGACTGCAAATTGCACATTTTCTGTGATATCTACGAGAGTGTATCATTATTCCGGTTATGATAGATATCCAGCTTCTTCTGAATCTCTTTAAGCTCATTTATTTCTTTCAGGTTATTTTTGATATTGGCAGCTATTACTTAGAAAAGAGCACTGTGTATTATACCTTTTTTGAAAAAACTATTGCAATTTCGGCAGAGTTATGTAAACAATAATTTGTGTATTTCTACATAAGCTGATGTAAAAGGAGGGGAATATATCTATGGAAAGAATAGTAGATACGACTGCAGGGAACTACTAATGATTTGAAGTGGTTCATAAAGATACTCAAAAGAGATAAGAGATTTGTGATCAATAATCCCTCGGATCCTCAGGACAAAAAAGGTTCTAAAAAGTATAAGAGGATGTATACCGAGGTGTTCAGAAGTAATGAAGAGTTAATTAGTTATAACGAGTCTTCTGAACCCAAGTTGACCAGATGCTATTACGGATCTGGGACAACATTTGGATATGTAAAACCAAGAAGAAAAAGAAAGTAATACAGCGGAAAGGCAGGTAGATGAGATGAATAAAGTATATGCAATAGCATCCCAAAAGGGAGGCGTAGGTAAAACAACGACAGCGATAAGTTTAGGAGCTGAATTA
>JAILEL010000126.1 GCA_024687845.1 Eubacterium sp. | reverse complement strand
TAAATCGAACGTATCCTTTCAAACTCCGGAAGGTCTCTCCAGCCACGCTCTTTTATAAGTTCCTGGATCATATAATTATCATAATCCAGCATATGAGTCTGAGCCAGATATGACACACTAAGATTTTTCTCTATATCATTTTCAACATCAAAAGCTTCATCGCTTTCAATAGTTTTATCTGCTTCATTTATTTTTCTTTTAGCATTATATGAGTCATCTTTTCTAAGTGACATCACAAATGTATATTTACATCTGATATTCTTTTCCGCCTTAAACCCGAACCTAGAGAAAAATACCTCCTTATCACTATTAAAATATTCCCGGAAATATTTAGGAGTACATATAGTTTCAGTGATATACATAGGAGCGAATTTTATCTTGTTAGATATACCTTTTTGTCTTTCCCAATCAAGAATTATAAGATGACCATCCTTCTTAAGAAGCCTGTGGGCTTCTGATAGAATTCCATTCCAGAGGTCGGGATTACATTCATGAAGAGCCAGACCTATGATAATATAATCAAATAGCTCGTCCTTAAGTCCAGTATCTGTAGCATCTCTACAGATGATCTTTACATTTCTTAGCCCCAAGCTATTTACCTTCTGTCTTGCCTTAAGAAGCATTGACTTTGATCTGTCCAGTTCCACAACCGATACTTGCGGTTTCTTGATCGCAACACCGATTCCATTTGATCCAGTACCGCAGCACATATCAAGAATTCTGCATTTTTTATCAGGTATCATTTCTGCCAGAACATCCCTTGGATTTCTTCCATCCTTCTTTCCATTATCCCTAAGAAATGTCTTATCTAAAATGTCATAACCAGGCGACATTACTTTATACATATATTTGCTTGCTAACTTACTTGCCATCTCGATTAACTCCTTATCAAACATTTGTTTTATATGTTCATCTGTTCATATGTTAATGCATTCCATCTTATTTGTCAACAAAAAAAGAAATGCCTTTCGACATTTCTTTTAATCATGATTATTTCAGAAACAATTGTTGCCCATTTATAACCTTTACTATTTTCGAGAATGACTTTTCTCCAACTCCCACACGTTCAAAATAGTTTTCAACATTCTCCAAAACCTTATTTACATCATTTATTATCTTCTTGCATTTCACAGATGATATCCCCATATTCTTACCCGATAAAATCAAATCATCATATGTTATATTTTCGTTCTTACCATTGATCAGCATCTGGTGTGCCTTTAACCAGATATTATTCTGATTATAAGAAAATGTAATATCATAAGCCGGAGATAACTTCCAATTACCGCTTCTATCCATTAGAAATGAAATATTTTTCACATGGTCATCCTGATTTACAAGTAAAACATTAAATACCATCCTTCTATATAACTGCTCAATATCCCTCATTGATGAATTAAGTGTTCGTACTATCTCTGCCGCCTGTTCATAACTACATAATCCAGGGTAATTGTAATCTATATGTGTAAGTGCCCCCAAAGTTTGCATATGAATCTTTTGATTTCCAACTCTATCGAATCTTTTAGTCATAAAATGATGTCTACCATTTTCCTCTAGAATTCTACATTCCTCCATTTCTATCCCAGCATCTTTAGCCATAAGATAATAAGCATATTCTATAAGAGTGTACTGAGTAGAATCTTTAAGATTATGATCACCATTTTTCTTGACCCCATCGAATTTTATTAACCAGTAATCAAATCCATTTACGGCATCAATCTGGCCACTTTTCACTTCATTTGTTTTTTCGTTTACTGCGATCAGGGCTTTTGCTCTGGCACCTCCCGCAGACGTACCTAGCTGAACTAATTGACTATAACCAATTTCTTCATCCGAACTGAGTTTCTTTCTCTCTTTATCGGATAGCACTTTAGATGCAAACTCAACCATTTTCTCGATATTTACATCTTCACCGATTGCATTTTCTGGCCCCGATGTAGGTCTATATTCTAACGCCCCCATACCGCGAGTACCTATATAACAAAGTCTATCTATGGTATTAAAATCTTGAAGTGATTTTCCTTGTTCCATAAGCCATCTCTCAATCACTCTGTTACCAAACTTATCCGGTAGAGAATCCGCAATTAATCCAGGAGCACCATGAAATGTATCTCCCGATAAGTCAGGAAATTCGTACACCAACTTACTTAGTTTCATTTTTATAGGAGATACTTCTATTCCACTATCAATAAAGTCCCTGTCATATTCAAATGATACATATGGACTTCCTTCGGCTTGATGAACATATCCAATTCTCGTTCCCCAAAGAATTACTTCTGCTGTATTTATCACTTTTCATCCCCCCAAACAAAAGCTCTCTTCTCGCTCTTTTTACTAGAAGCTCGCTGTCTTTTTTTCTCAGACTCCAGATAAGCAGATGGCCTTTTTTTATAATCTGGTACAAGCACATCTATACGATTATCCAATTCTAACGCACTCAAGATTTTCAAAAATGCAGATAGACTAATATCTTCTCCATTTTCAAATCTCGATATACTCCGAACCGATATACCTGTTTTATCAGCTAGTTCTTTTTGAGTCATAGGATAATTAATTCTATATTGTTTCAAACGATCACTTATTTCTAATATATTATTCATATATAATCACCCTCAAATTAAATAGACATATATTGCATCTTGTTAGTATATTTATACCATAATATGCAATATATGTCTATTTATTCTTTATGGATTATCTATTTTTTGATACTCCTCCAGATAAATATTCATCTCCCTTGCCTGGGTAAGTTCAAAAATATATTCAACAACCAGCGATAGTATATAAACAATAAGTATTCCTACCGCAATACTTATTACTACTTCTATCCTGTCTGACGGAATGCTCGGTGCTTTATAAACTATCAACAGTATTGCCGCTTCAATCATGAGTATTTGAATAATACTTCTTATTATGTGCTGCTTCATACTCAGTTCTTTATCTGATTGAAAAAAGAATACCGGAATCACACCGATAAATGCATAGAAAAGTGGTGAAAAGAAGACCTCATAGCCGAAGGTTCTGTCACTATCAAATAGCAAACCCACTATCATCAAAAGTATGGTTATCAGAGTTACAAGAATAAAATAGAGCCGAAACGCCTCAACGAGTTTTTGTTTTATTTTTGACTGTATACTCATTTATCATCACCACCCTTCAAAGCCTTCTTTAGGTCAGCAACATACTTTCTGGAAATCACTACCTCTTCATTATTCTTCAGGAGCGCCGTGTATCTACCACTAAGTGCAGGCTTTATAGACTTTACCTTCATCAGATTAAGAAGCATTCCCTTCTGAATCCTGATAAATGTTTTCCCCTGCAGCATATCTTCTAACTCATATAGCTTCAGCTTTATCTCATAGCTTTCTTTGGCAGTATAGATAAAAAGTCTGTTATCCACCGATTCAGCATAAAATACATCTACTATTGGAATCTCCACTTTCTGTCCGTCATGCTCTGTACTCAGCTGTCCTTGTCTGGACTTCACAAATGAAATGATTTCCTGCACATCATCTGTAATCTTATGACAACGAATCTCAAGAACCTCAGATTCATTTATAGGGATTTTTCTAACCCTTAATTCCACTCTCAGTCACACTCCCGCTATACTTTTTTGTAAACTGTCAGGCAGAATCATCCTGCCTAACCATCCCATCTATGAAATTATAGCAAGCAGACTATTTATTTTCAAATAATTGGCAAAACCTTTATCACTTCAATTAGAAAAACTTTATCATTTCAATTCTCTTCGCTACTACCACTAGTCCTCAATGTCTTCCACATAGCTATACAATATATAACCAGAAGCACTACTGCAATACTCGCAGAAATGTAAAGCTCTCTCTCCACGCTACCGAAAACCTTGAGAGATGCCTCATCATTACTGATTGCTGAGCAGGCGTTATTTATTCCATGAAATATAATGCAAGGTATCAAACTCGTACCTTTATAGAATAGTGTAACAAGCGTAAATCCAACTGCTATCGCAAATACTATCTGAAGAAGTGTTTCCAGCAGATCTTGACCATTCAGAAGATTAACTATATGGCCTATTCCAAAGGTGATAGAAGAAACTATTATCGCACTCTTTACATTTTTCTTTGCCATACCTACAAAGAGAAAACCTCTGAATATAATCTCTTCAAGAAATCCTACACAGAGCATACTTAGTATATAAAATGCCGTTTCGGGTATACTGTAATTAAGCTTCACTCCGAAAAACACATTTGATAATCCCACAATTATAAGCGGTATGAAGAACCATGCTTTGGATAACTTATATTCCGGCTTCACAAGTCCATACTTTTCAAACAGATCATTCTTTCTGAGCCATGCCAATAGTATTAGTGTAAAACCTATGTGAAGGATCATTGATGGAAGCTTAACTATTCCCACCGTCTCAGCTATTGACTCAGCTATACTCGTTCCCACAACATAGATAACTATACATATGATTGCAAAAGTAACTTCATTTTTCTTATAGATTTTGCTCATCTTATCATTCCTTTCTTTTATTAAAAAAGCTTGGAAACAGCCGTTTTCTTTTGTTAATACGACTATAACCAAGCCTT
>JAILEL010000080.1 GCA_024687845.1 Eubacterium sp. | reverse complement strand
TACTTCAGTACCATTCTTATTATTATACAAGTACGAATGATCTTTATTATTTGAAGTAGAAACTACTTGAAGAACATTTATCCTTGTTCTTTCAGCAACCTTGATCGCACTGAGGCCCGTAACATCATCTCTGACGGTGGTTTCTTTTCCGCCTTTGACCTCTGTTACCTGAAGTTTCCAAGCTAAAACACCTGCCTGATCCTCGGGCAAAGTACGTGTTACCTTATAGAGCTTATTGCCATCCAAATAGGCTTCATCTGCATTAAACGGAATAGTACTGTGTTCAGAGTTTATCTCTTTTACAGTAATAGTATCGATACGCTCAGTTTCGGTGCTGTACTTTCCGTCGCCATTAGTATCAATAAACAGTTTAAGTTTATACTTTCCACCCGTACCAATCTCGTTGATACGAATTTCAAATTCAAGATCCCTGTTATTAGGATCGGCGCCATTAATATAAACTTTCCTATCCTTCTCAGCTACTGAGCCTGTCAGTTTAGACTTATCCTGATATGCTATAGGCGCCTTCTTTACCTCTAGCTTAAATGTCTTATTCATCAATGATGAACGAAATGCTTCTATTCCGGTATCATCAATGGTATTTAACCTGAACCAGTTCCTATTATCCTCCCGATTAGGGCTGTCGGTGACTAATTCATCTAACAATTTGTATATCCAGGTAGCCGGATCGATTAATAAAGTATTAATGCTATCATCAGTACTCGAAATAAAGAATCCATCATCAAATATAATAGGATACTTAGCCTTGATAAACTCTGCAACCGCCTTATATTTAGTAAATGTGAAATCATTACCGCTGAAAGCCGCTTTTACAGTAAGGTCATCATTAACATTCGTTGTTGACCCGATTGTCTTCGCTTTAGGTTCAACTGTTCCGTCTGAGTTTACCTTCAAGGAACTAAACGAACCGACTGCATACTGTGATGTAGTACTAATATTACCAGTATGATAATATGTATAATAAGTTTCTTTATGGACAATCTCTTTCTCTGTGGCGTATGCAATCGCATAGTATTTGTATACCGTAGGTTTCGTCTCATGCCATTTTCTACCCATACCATGTCCAGAATAATAACCCTCACACTCCGTATCACATAGCCTTATATATATATAATTACTATCATATCTAAACGAATAAGTACCTGCATCGCCCGTTCTGTCACGATCATCGTTCCATTCATTTATAACTGCACCGTGATTATAATCAGACTGATTAACAACTAAAACAGTTCCGTATTCATTTGAGCCTTTATCTTCCCCATAATACCAGTCATACACTTTTGATCCGATAGTATAATGCTCTTTCAATTTCCAGATAGCTGTAGAACTATGATCACGTCCAATGTCACTTTTAATCGTATTTATCAAGGTAGCAATATTGCCTTCATGGTCATACTTCCTTTCGGTCCATTGCGTATTAGTATAAGGCTCGATTTTATTAAGACTACTATCATCGATTCCATTGGCTTCGTCAAGAGTCTTCCTGGTCTTGTTCGTACCCATAAATATAACATCATAAGTACTATTCAAATCTTCAATATTACACTGGAATTCTAATGAGCTCATACCTTTACCGGTAATCGTTCCGGTTACATTAGGTACATAATGGCTTATATACCAGAACCAATACTCATCAGTATGGAATTCCGTTCCGGGTTCAATCTCCAATATACGAATATCGCGCGCAAGGTTCTCATATTGGGTCGTTCCATGGAGCATATAATAGAATACATCACTGGTCTTATAATTTGTTCCTGCGGGGTCATTCAATAAACCTTTGACATCATTGAAACTACTTGTTTCAAGTGCCACAGGCTGCGTAAACCCACTGATCAAGTTAATATCCTTCTTAGAATCACCTTCGATGTTATTATATATGAACAAGCGATTCTTAATCCTACTGGTTCCGAGAATAGTATTTAAAGAAACACCTTCGGTAAACCCTATTGACTTCAGGGCATTTAAGCGATTTTCCGTCCAATCACTTTTACTCAGAGCGCTAAACGGAACAAGCGTATACCTGTTCCAGAAAAGATTTGCATCTGAAGAAGAATCCGTTGCAAAAGGCGTACTTGTCGTCCCTCTCTTAACTAAAATTGCCTTCCCATCTGCATTAGTCTTTATCTCATTGCTGATACTAGTCTGCTTTCCTGAAACATAAGCATTATAGATCGTAATCGGGCTTGCCGACTGTGTCATGAGATAAAGCTTAAATATGTTCGCTTTATTGCTCGGTTCTTCGGAAATAGTTATGTCTTTATTCTTCTTATCCTTAGCTACAATACCAATCTCCTGATAACCTTCGCTGCCTTCTGTCAGGCAATTATCATATATGTTGTAATCAAACAGTACCGGACAAGTCTTAATGTCCTTTCTCTCCCCTGAAACATACTTATATCCGGTAATTCTCGACATAATCTCCAGAACGGCATCCCAGCTCAAATCGTTCTGAGCAAAACTGGTTACATAATTGTCGTCTGAAGTTTTTTTAGCGGTTAACGAAGTATACTTCTTATGCTTATTCCACAACTCCTTAATCTCATCTTCACAAGTCTCGTTCAGAATGATCAGATCTGCACGACCAATAAGCTTGAAGGACTCAGAAGACGTATTCTTGAGTTCGTCAGGCGTTACAGTAACTACTTTAACTTTGTAATTGTCCAACTTTGCCTCAACATTTCCGGTAAGGCTAGGTTTAATATCCTTAAAATTTGGTATTATCGAACCATATTCCAGACTGGTTTTTACATAATTTCCGGATGCATTAACCGTTATTCCGCTGCTGCTAAGCACACTGCTGCTAAAGGTGGGAGAAGCAACAGCTGCACTAGGTTTATTCAGTATGAAGGTGACATTATACTTGGGCTTTCTGCTATTATTGATCCACTTAGCATAAAGCGTATATGTAACAGTGTCCCCCGATACGGGATAAGCTTCACTTATTTGCTCAATACCTGCCGAATCAAATCTAAACTTATTAACACATTCAGACTCCATATACCAGCCGTCAAAAGTATATCCATCCGCATAAGGCTTTACCGAGTCAACTTCAAATTCCCCAAAACCATTATCGGCTATATTCGCAAGAGAAGAACTAACATAATCCGCATAAACAGGATTGCCTTCTCCATCGTTGTTAACCCATTGTTTGATTGTAACTGACAAGGGTAAGGTTCGCTCATTGGGGTTAAAAACAAAAGTATAACGCTTAGTGCCAACTGCTTTCCAATGTGCATATAGTGTCAGATTTTTAGTAGCTACAGTATGGCCTTCTCCATCTTCTTCAGTATCCATTATTGCATCCGTCATCTGTACGGTATCAAATTTAAACTTTTCACCCTTACCATTATACCAACCATCAAAAGTATATCCATTACGCATGGGAACACTATCCGGTGCAATAATCTTTGAGTTCTTACTGATACCGGTAATAGTATCTGGCATATTTGTGGCTCTATCATCCTCGCTATCATTAGCAGCAAAAGAGATCGAATATCCTGTTGTGTCATCAGTGTATTTTCCGAGCCATTTTGCATATATACGCGTGTCTCCCATAATTTGCGTATCGTCACTGAATTTATTAACGCCATAGGCATCGGTATACCATCCCAAAAACGTGAATGATGAAAGCTCTTCATTCTGTGCTGAAATAGTATTGTTTTTATAAGCAAGTCCTATAGCACTCTTCTTGAACAGATCATTACTTGTAAAAGAGCTTAAATATGCAGTGCTATACTGCTGATCCAGAAATCTGTATGGTATTGCTACCGGAATAACAGTTCCGCTTTCCTCAGTGTACATCTGTGCAACAGCAGGGGCTCCATCCTGCATATACGTCGGCAGGGTATGTTCATCAATAAAACTCTGCGATATATCTTCTGCCTTCTGTGCATACTTCTCTCCTGTCCACTTATATAATGCAATAAGCGATAAGTTAGCATTTGATTCAATGCTACCGGACAATACCGATGTATATGCCTTAAGTCTGTATGTAAATGTTGGATCCTTTGAATAAACAGGCACCACAACATAACGGTCATAGTCTCGCTCGCCTATTACCGTCTTTACGCCATTCTTCTCTTTTTCTTCTACGATTGTCTTTTCTTCCAAAGGAGTACGGCTGTACTCACCCAGATTAACAGTCTCATGCGTTCCGAACTTACGCTGGTATGTTCCAACCTCTTGAGGGACAAGGTATTTCGTTGCATCAACTAATGTGTAGTCGCCTGCTGCATCATCCACCCATTGGATATCCTTCGGAACAGTATTCGTAAGGTCTTCGTCATAAGCCATTGGATAATTAGCACGCTGGCTAACATTTCCGCTCACAACCTTATCAACATCAACAACATACTTTCCATTTTTGCCTGCATACTTAAATACTACACATGCGTTGCCAGTGCCTTCTCCGGCATAGATATAATCGCAAGTAAAGTAGTGTTCCTGAACCACTTTGTATATTTCGTATTTTTGGAGCTGATAAGTATACTTCTTATATGTAATCTCAAAGTATTTCGCGGGCTTCGTGATAGTTTTTTTAAAAAACTTATACTCATAATATGTCAGTGCATCAACTTTTCGCATATAATAAGTATAGCCTGACCACCAACTGCCTTCATACTTACGAACATTTGTGTTGTAACTACCAAGTCTATGATAATCGTCTTCACTTATAACAACCCACTCATTTCGGGAATAATCAAAACCATAATCAGCTGGATCATTATACAGGTCTATATACCTTTGAGGGCTAGTTATATTTGACTCTATAGCCTTATTATAATATCTGTCTGTACTCCAATCCTTTCGTTCGGTCCACGTTAATTGTCTTCCGCCCTCCTCTTTATAATAATTGCTGTCAGAGCCATGACCCGACCACTGATCATAAGTAAGTTGAGTTATAGTACTCTCTTCTGGCTCCATTCTTCGATAGTTGTTGCCCAACTGATTATAGCGCGTCTCTGTTACATCTTTTTCTTCGTTGCCTTTAAAATTAGGATCGGTAATCGCATTAAACTGCTCATAAGTGATTGTCTCATCTAACTTCCGCGTATCACCATCAGTATAATTATTAAACTCATTTACATCCGTTGTATCTTCCCATCTGGGTTCCTTCTTATCTCCACCAAAAGAATTATATTCGGTTTTGCTAACAATTCTCCAAGCCCATTCATGCTTAACGAAATCATAATTAGCTGTTTTAGCGACTTCATTGACATTAAAACTATTGTATTTAAGGTTATAATTATAATTACCCTCAGAATAAATCTTTCCTATATCTCCAGTTCCAACAGCATTATACGAAGGCAGATCATCTTCGCTTCCATCGGTCGCCTTCAATATAAATACTACATAGTTTCCAGCTGTACCAAACCCATTACTGCCACCTGTTGCGTAGTATTTTCCATGTGCAGCGTCATAAGTGATATTATTTGGAGTTGAATAAACTACCTGAGTGGGATCATAAATTGATAAAGTACCACTCTCTTTAGTCTTATCTACCAGCCTGTGTTCTAAACTATATGTACCTTTGTTTTCTCCTTCGTAATCATATTTAGCCGCACTAAATAAACCCGTTCCGGGCTGAACCTTTACAAAGTACTCGTTTTCATTCTTTACATATTGAACAGGTGTGGGGTCTGTGGGTTCACCTATTATTTTTCTCTCTGCCTCCTCATATTCCGCACAGATGTCATCCTCTTCAAGCTCATTCTCAATATATCTTTCAGGAATAGGCTCTGTATCTTCCGGATTCTGTTTAACTACAGTCCAGCCAACAATCAGATCCGTTTTCTCTTCTACGAGCGCAGTTAACCCATTATCAACTTCACCGGAAGCAACCTTTTCATACTGTCCATACTGCGTTGTAGCACCTGTATCTTCAACCCATAAGATTTTTGAATCACCAAAGGTCAGAGTCTCTGTTTCTGCACCCTTTTTCAGAGTATAAGTCTCACCTTCCACACGATGATCGTTAAACACGTTCGTAGCATCCTCAGCAGTCAAGGGCTCAATATCCATGTATTCGCTCAACTTATCGTGATAAGTGTCATAATCCTCAGACAGGGCAAACTTAAGAAGATCAATCGGCTCCTGACCGCCAACCAGATATCCAAACTGTGCCATATTATGGTTAGGAACGATTTCGAGAACAGTAAACGGATTTGACGCAGTTCCCTTTGTCGCATCATTAACACTACCCGCACTTCCGGCAGGCACAACATATTTGTTGGACGCATCCAGCATGTCCGTATCGGCCGAAGCCTCATGCGTTTCCTCATTTACCCAAATAGCACCGATTCCGGCAAATAAAGAGATCACAAGGACGCAGGTCATCAAGAAGCCAATGGCCATTTTAAAGAACTTATTCCTTCCGATACGTGTCATAATACATTCCTCCTTGATACAGCAATCTTACTGCTGTGAGCCCACAGCACGGGCGAAAAACACTTACTTTCCTCTTCCTATATCAGTCAATACGCATCCCTAATTACTTCTTCAGGTTTCTTCCGGCAAATACCAAAGTCTTATCACTTGTTGTATCGTTATAATTAAGCTTTAATGTAACCGTAATCAGGCCATTACTGCCTACACACTCCATATTGGCAACATACTGGGCAAGCAAAGCATACTTATCCCCATGAATACATGAGTCTCTTCCCGTTGTCTCGAGCAAGGTAAGATAGTCATAGCTCTCACCTTCTCCTAGCTCATCTGCTATAAAATGACCATTTACAACTAAATCCGGATTCTGTTCTATTACCCCTGTTTCGGTATTTTTCAATTTCTCGGAGAATTTTCCATATCGTACAATATTGGTATCATTCTCACGTAGCAGGAAATAGTAACAATAGTCAGCCGTTAACCCGCTTTTATCATAATCTGGCCCATAGAACCAAATACATTGATCATTGTTAGACAATTTCTCATAATAAAACGAACGTGCTTCAAGTGCCAGTTCTCCGACGAAATTCCTAATAGATTCCGTTTCACCCTGAATAACGGCTTCGGTATTAACTTCATTATA
>JAILEL010000025.1 GCA_024687845.1 Eubacterium sp. | reverse complement strand
ACAATACTTATAACAGTAATTCAAAACCAAAGCAAGCTGACCAAAAGACAGTCAAGAGCGCTCCTTCTATATGTTATAATCCCTGCTGTTGCTATGATAGTTCAGATGTTTATGTATGGATTTCTCTTTATTGTTATAGGTACAGTTATTGCTGCTATTATATTTTTTGTTACAATCCTTCACGAACAGATAAATGATCATGTTCATCAGAAACAGCTGAATGATATATATCAGACAGATATCCTGCAGCTTCAGATGAGACCACATTTCATATATAATACGATGTCCAGTATCTATTATCTCTGCACACTGGATCCTCAGAAAGCGCAGATGGTAGTAAGGGATTTTTCTATATATCTCAAGAAGAACTTCAGCGCCATATCGAAGAGGGAACTGATTCCATTTGAGGATGAGTTAGAACATACAAGAGCTTACCTTGCCATCGAGAAGGTACGTTATGAGAAGCTTCTTTTCGTGGAATACGATATTCAGAATAAGGACTTCCAGCTTCCACCGCTTATAGTACAGCCCTTAGTAGAAAATGCCGTGAAACACGGAGTAGATCCTGACTTTCCAGCCCTTTATATCTGGATTCGTACCTTTAAAGAAGATGACAAGAACGTAATAGTTGTCGAAAATACAGGCCCAGACTTTACACCTGTATCGGATAGTGATAAAGAGGTTCACGTAGGAGTGAATAACGTTAGAAAAAGACTAGAGCTGATGTGTGGCGGAACATTAAAAATCGCCCCCAGAGCTGAGGGCGGTACTGTGGTTAGGATTGAGATACCTTAATTTGTTTAGAAGCTTCCTCCCAGATTGTCGAGTGTATCAATCACTACAACACAATCTGGATCCACGTGCTGCATAACAAACTTCATCTGATTCTCAGGAATTGCTATACAACCTCCTGTATATGGCTTATATGGTCCTAAACAGTGAAGGAAAATAGCCGAACCAAGTCCTGGTGTACCGGCATCGTTATAGCTAACATTCAGACAATACTGATACTGTCTTGTATAGTCTAATATATGTTCGCTGTTCTCAGTATCCAGATCCGGATAATCTTTAATACTTACCATCTCATTATAATGCATTCCTTCATTAACATCACCTGACCAGTAAGTGTCATCATCGGCCTTTGTGTAAGGAATCTTACATCCAGGATCATCTGCTATACCAAAGGCCGCATTAAACTTAAATGTACCAACGGGTGTCATTGCATCACCTTCTTTGGTTTTTCCGAGTCCTGCTTTGCCAATAAAACCAGGTGTTGTCATAATCATCTGCCACTTGCCAGATGAATCCTTTTCATTAAGAGAAACCCAAGCTGTTGTTCCCTCATAAGCTGCTACAACAAAGAGCTGCTTTGCATCCTTTGCCTCTGGAAGCTTGGTTATCCATTCTGGAGATTCGCCAAGCATAGTTGTAAGTGCTACGTCATCAGCCGAAGCACTACTTGTGTTTACAGAATCGGAAGTATAGGAGCTATTCGAAGATTCTGAATTGTCAGCCTTCTCTGAACTGCTTCCACAGCCTGCCAAAGATAGAGCCATAATAGCAACAGTTACTATACATAAAAACTTTTTCTTCATTAGTTCATACACTCCTTTCTATTACGAGTCAAATATGTGTTTTCCAAATATAATAAAAAAGGCCAAAAACCTAGCTAACTACTAAGTCCTCAGCCCTCCTGGAGTGGGCCGCCGGGGGCTCGAACCCCGCACACCCTGATTAAGAGTCAGGTGCTCTACCAAATGAGCTAGCGGCCCGTAATATACGGAGTACTTCGTAGGAACATTTATTTGCTCCGTTTCAAGTACCCCGTAAGTATATTACAATAGATTCTAAATTGCAACTTTTTTTTCACAGTTTGTTCAAATTTGGGAATATTAAACAAAAAACAAATATTTTTTTAATATTATTGGTAAATAAACTATAAAAATGAAGCTTGCAATACTATCATCCATCTGGATATTACTTAGCCTTAACCTTCTTGATGGCTGAATATTTACTATATACCTTCTTTCCATCTATTACCTTATATGCACGAACTTTGTAGAAATATATCTGCTTAGCCTTTGCTTTCTTATCTACATATGATACCTTACCCATACCCTTAACTGTAGCTATCTTTGTATATTTCCCGCTCTTCTTTGTGGCACGGTATACTTCATATCCATTAGACTCTTTGTTCTTTGCCCACTTAATAGTAACCTTTTTCTTTGCTACTTTAGGTGCAGAGATTTTTACTGTGGATTTTTTGAACTCAGAAGCTATCTTGGCATTACTCAGAAATGTAATCTTTACGGTATACTGGCAGTCTGTTGGTGCAGAGCTGTCAGCTATTCCCCAGGATGGAGATACCTTAAGATAATATGTACCTGCTGAAAGGACAAGCTTATTGCTTGCTGATCTAATGATTTTATCCTTTGATATTATTGCATCCGAACCTTTTGAAGCAAACAGTTCATATTTCCATCCATCATGGACATCAGCTGTATTTACATTATTTGCTTTAGCAAATGATATTGTTGCTGTTCCTTTTCCTGGCACTATAAACTTATACCAGTCTTCATCATGGTGATGATAG
This sequence comes from Eubacterium sp., assembly GCA_024687845.1. The sequence continues at coordinate 5,904 of JAILEL010000025.1, read as the reverse complement.
GTACTGCCAACGAATTTTTTATCAAATGTGATCACATTTGCAGTCTTCTGACTATCATTATGCTCTGTTTCCCAGTTTGCTTCGCCTGCTTCATATACTTTTAGATTATAAATCTGCTCAACTGGAGACGAGGCATCATTTATATCCCAATGTGCGCTGACTCTAATATAATATGTACCCTTTTTCATAGGAAGCTTAACGGATTTCTGTGAACTGATTATATTGTCATAGGCTATTACTTCCGTAGAGCCATCTGCTTCGTAGATAGTATATTTCCATCCATCATTTATTTTTTCCTTGTCACATTCCTTTGCATCTGGAATAAATGTAACAAACTGATATCCAGCCTTGGTAACTGTATATTTATACCAGTCGACATCATTTGCACAGTACAAACTTCCATAATATGTAGTATTAGTATTTATAGCATTCGCATCCTGCTTTATATCATTTTTCTCCTGTTCCCAGGCAGCATTTGGCTGGAACTCAGCCATTACGTCAAATGGGCAATTCACCGGTGCATTATTATCTGTAAGCGTCCAGTTAGAACAAACACAGATGTAATAAGTATCCGGTGCAAAACCAAACCATTCAGAGTATCTGGAATCCTTGATCTCTTTGTATATACGAAGTGCATTTTCAAGATCACCCTTACGATAAACTTTAAAATCCCATCCGGAATTAATATCTTGAGGATTAGCTTTTTCATTTAACTTAAGATTGATTCTGAATCTTCCCCTCTCAGTTACATCGAACTTAAACCATTTCTCATCACTAGCGTTTGACAAAGAATCCGTCTTCACCTGACCAAACGTAAGTACTGGTGACGCATCTGCTTCTGACTGTGATTTTGCCAAAACATTTGAAAAGCTCCCCCAAATGAATGTAACAAAGAAAAGGATTGTGAAAAAAAGACGTAAACAAAGAGTGCCCGAATTTGATTTTCCATTAGATAATGTAGTTTTTCCCATATTACTTTTACCTCCTCCTACTACAATGAAAAATTAAAATATATTCACCTGCTACCTATGATAGCATAGCTTTTGACTCACCTCTGTGCCAGTCGGTTAATCTGTGTCGCTACATAGCCCGCCCCATAACCATTATCAATATTTACAACTGTGATTCCGTTGGCACAGGAATTGATCATCGTAAGAAGTGCTGACATTCCGCCAAAACTAGCACCGTAACCAACCGATGTGGGCACTGCAATCACGGGATTTGAAACCATTCCGCCAACTACACTCGCAAGCGCTCCTTCCATTCCTGCAACTGCAATAACGCAATTTGCATTACGAAGCACTTCCTGCTTTGACAGAATACGGTGAATACCACTTACCCCCACATCATAAACTCTAACAACTTCTGCCCCAAAGAATTCTGCCGTCTGAGCAGCTTCCTCAGCTACGGGTATGTCTGCAGTTCCACCAGTGCAGACAACGATGTAGTTTTCAGAAGTCCCCTGCTTGTCAGATCCAACAGACTTGTCAGATTCATTATTAGCCTTTTTACTTACTTTGAGAATCTTCGATATCTCATCGTATGTTACCTCTGGAATAACCTCACGTACCTTTTCATACTGCTCGTAGCTAGCTCTGGTTCCGAAAACCTGACCTTCTCTCTCATATATTTTTTTATAGATATTTACGAGATATTCATCCGGCTTACCCTGACAGAAAACCACCTCCGGAAAACCAGTTCTTTTCATTCGGTCAGTATCAAGCTTGGCATAATTCATTTCTATATATTCCGGTTCTTCACTTTTTTTCATATTTTTATTCATCTTTTTATCGCTCCAAGTAACATTTTCCATATCTCTGGGTAACACTTCTGACTTTTTCGCTCATTTATTACCCATTCTATCCTTTTTTTCTTCTTTTTTCCATACCTCTGAGTAACATTTCTGACTTTTCGCTCATTTGTTACCCCAAATGGACTTTTTTCTCCTTTTCTATTCAATGGACAAGAGAGTTTAAAAAGGGCGGTTCTTTTTTACTTTAAAAGACCCGCCCCTTTGTTTTGTTAAACAGTAAATTGTTTATTTAAATTTTGCACTCTTTGGTGCGCCTGCTTTCTTTAACTTCTTCTCATAAACTGTCTTTTTCTTCTTCGGAAGCTTGAAGGTAGCTTTGCTACTGATGCCCTTAAATGCTTTAGCACCAATCTTCTTGATATTTGTTGACTTAATGGTTATCGTCTTCAGACGCTTGCATCCGTTAAATGCATTTGCACCGATATTCGTAAGCCCATTTCCCCTAATCGTAACGGTTGTAAGTGCTGTACATCCACTATATGCATTCGCTCCAATACTGAGCACATTTGCATCTATTGCTGCAGTTTTCAGCTTCTTACAGCCCTTAAAGGCATCCTTATTTATTGCTGTAACCTTGAAGACTACTCCACCTATTTTAATTGTTCTGGTCGCAGTCATCTTTGTACAGTTCTTGTTATACGGTTTCATGTAGGTTACATTTCCACCTGTTACCTTGCCACCCTTCTTCGTTACCTTGGTAATCTTGTATTTACCTCCGGTCTTCTTGTCAGCAACCGCCAGATTCTTCTTCAGATCTTTCTGGGTTACAGTGGAAATGATCTGCCATTTCTGCTTATCTGTATCTGTAAGTGTCTTACCGTCAGCACTTATATTTCCGACACCTGCACCAGCATTTGTCTCTTTTCCACCATCTGAAGGATTATCAGGATTTTGTGGATTTTCAGGATTAGATGGATCCGCAGGTTTCGTATCATCCTTCTTTGGAATAGCTTCAGTCTTGGTAGCTCCGCAGTCCCTGCAGGTAAATGTTTTCACACCTGCTTCTGACACAGTTGCTTCCTTGGTAACCTTCCCGGCATCCCAGCTATGTTCCTTCTTCTCGATATGTTTGTCATCTCCGACGCATACTCTCTGATGATAGGTATCATCCAGCTTCGTCCATGCACCATATTTATGGGATACCTCAAAATCACATGTTGCTATTGCAACCAGATTCCACCTTAACTTTTCAGTAATATATTCATCTGATATAGTCGCACCATAGCTTTTGGCATCACTATTTAATGTGAATGCAGCATCCTTAGAGAACACATATCCGAATTTGCTAATGATGACGAATACGGCACTGTACTGATTTCCACCTTCAATCTCGCCTTTGAAATGACTAATTGTTTCACCATTCTTTGTTGCATAGTATCCTATAGTCTCATCCAGAACATAATTTGAATTTTCGGGAAGCTTAAGACTTAGTGCAGGAGTAGACAGATTGTTGCTATATGTTACGGCTGTTCCACACTGAGGAGCAGTAAACTCCGCACTAAACTCCGTAATATTCTTAAACCAGCAGGCGTAAAGCGTGGTTGGTTCATTTACCGTTACACTCCATCCGATCCATACCTGCTCTCCGTCAACCTCCGTCTTGATTTTAGAATCATCAAAATCATTATAGCCTGTATATTCTGAGAGGGATTTTGGCATTACATCCGCAAATGTATATCCATTATCTGTAGCCGGAATAGCCTTCACGTCATCTCTTGCATTTATAATGGCGTGAGTCAGAACTGTTCCCTCAGGAACCTTGAAAATGATATCGTCACCATGACCACCCATATCAATGGTTATCTTGTATTTCTTTACGGTTTCTGTTGTTGCGGTGAATCCACCAGCCATAAGCATATCTGCGGTGAATACCTGCTTATCATCAGATTTTACAAAATTCTCTGCAATAGTGATATTGTCCTTTGGGCAGTTGGTAACAACCTTGCCTTCCTCCGGAGTATTCTCAATTGTAAGCGTTCCTTCCTTAAGGACAATGTGTCCTCTTGGATCTTCTATTGTAGAATAAGAACTGTCCATTTCCTCAAAATATATTCCAAGGTTTTTGTCTGTAATTGTAAGATCTCCTCCATCCAGAGTAAGAAACATATCCCTGCTATATATATCATCCTGGAACATGACGGATGGCAGTCCCATGTCAACACATGCCACTGCAACTGAAGAATCCTCAGTAATAGTAATACTTCCGTTATTATTGGATCTGAGCCTTCCTGAACAATTAACTGTAGCACCACCCTTGATAATGATATTTCTGTTAGCAATTATTTCCTTTTTTGCAATTATCTCGGTACCGTCTATTGTGAGATCACCACTATCCACACCTGTCGGATTGTCACCAAGACCTATATACATTGATGCAACCCATGGATCCGAATCTGAATATGTATTTATAGTAAGCTTACCACTTCCTTTGATAGTTACATTTGTTCCTACGGCTGTATATATAGCATCTATATCTGCGACTATGCTGTTATTTCCCTTGACTACTATAGTCAGTTCCGGAAGCTCTGTAAATATACATCCACCGTATCTTCCCCATCCGTGATCCTTTATTATGGTTCCTTCATTAATATTCACACTATCCAGTGTAAGAGTCTTTGTAGCAGGGTCATATGTAGCAGTACCGCCTCCTATCTCTGCACTGAGAAGGTTGCTCTTAAACTGAACATTTCCTACACATACCGGATATTTTGTGACACCGGTCTCATAAATATTGTCGTAATAATCATCGCCAAACGCATCAACATAGACTCCTTCTGTTCCGGCAGGCACGATAATCTTCACCGACTTAGGGAACGCATAATTTCCGAGTGTCGGAGGTGTAGCAGAGTTAAATGTAATGGTCGTAAGACCTGTACAGTTTTCAAATGCACTTTCCCCGATAGATGTAACAGTCTCCGGAATATTCATCTCTGTAAGTCCCGAGCATTTGCTGAAAAGGTGTGACGGAATACTCTTCAGATTATCTGGAAGAGTAAAGGACGTGAACGAACTACAGTTCTCAAATGTCGAATAATCCATTGATGTTATCGTATAAGGAAATGCCTGAAGCGAAGTACAGTTAAGAAATGCAGCACTTCCCAAAGCAACTCCATCATCCTCAGTAATTGTAAGTGCGGTAAGCTTGGAACAGTTCTGGAATGCATTATATCCAATTGATGTTAGATTATCACATGCAAACTCCGTAACACTACTCGAATCAAATGCCCAATCGTCTATAGCTGTAACCTTTTGAGTCGTGACCTTTCCTATTTTGGTATTTCCGCCAAATGCGTAGCTCCCGATAATTGTAACACTCTCAGGGAGTGTTACATCGGATGACTCAGATAATTTTGACGGAAGAACAGCATAAAGTGTCTTTCCTGATGCACTTGTCACAAAGCCGTCGCTCTGGATAAATCTGGTATTTCCCTCATCAATTATCAGTGTATCAAGTCTGGAAAGTTTACTAAATGCACGACCATCAAGTTTTGTAACATCTTTTCCTATCTCTATACTGACAAAGGGAAGCGATCCATACATAGCTTCAACCGATTGACCAGTACTCCCTGTTCCAAGCCATTCCTTCATCGCAGTGTCAGATGGAATAATCGCTTTACACTGGTAACTCGAATTCATATATACTTCAAAACTTACATCGTCGTCACCAATAAAATCGAGTTCCCAATCATCATCCGCCCTGACTTCTGAAAGACCAGAAGTTCTCCCTGGCAATAGTCCCAGCAACATTATAGCCATAGTAAGCCCAGCCACCAGAAATCTTGTAAATCCTTTAATCGCTTTTTCATTTAACCCCATTAACTTACCCTCCTATAATTCAAAATGTAACTCATTTTATTCATCGGTCGGTGGCGGCCTGTCCCAGCCTTTTCTCTACTCTGCCCACCGTAAGCACAAATACCAGTACAAGAAGCATCACATTCAGCAGGATTGGCCAGATTACCTCTATATAATCTGTTCTGCTGTCGTATACGAAGTTCAGCGAATAGGTCGGAAGATACTTCGCAAAGGAGAAATATCTGACAAGCTCCGTCACGAACATAACTGTTCCTATCATAGAGATAGCTCCAATT
>JAILEL010000001.1 GCA_024687845.1 Eubacterium sp. | reverse complement strand
TCTCCACGAGCCTCAATAACATCTATCCATTTTTCAGACATATTATCACCATCCTTATCATCTACAACATTCCAGGTTTCAGATATCCTTTTATCGCCAGTTATTGCCGCTAATAGCTTAATAACCTCATCCACATGTTTGGGCGTTTTTTTAGGGAAAATAAACATTTTCTTCTGACGTCTATCTTTAAAGTATTTAGCTACTATCTTAAAATCGCTTGTGAACTTCTCAATCGTTTCATCTGGCAGAAATGCAATCTCCCCTTGCTTCCATTTCTTTCCTGTATCTCGCTCTTCTTCATGAAGTCTTGTGGTGAAAACTTTTGGTTATCCCGTGAATAGTAACCTAATTCCACCACCCGCCTGTTACTCTTTTATACACTTATATTTATATACATCATAAAGACATTTACATGAGAGGAGCAATAAGTTTTAGCATTTTACCGGTCGTGGCATAGATATAATTTTTCAGAGAACGATTATCTATCGTTATTTCCGTGCATTTCTTTATAGTGCTTTGAAAATCATTTTCTATGTCGCCTATGCATTTAGTTTCATAAAGAAGAGTACCACATTCAAAATGATGATACAGGCTCCTGTAATCAAGGTTTATGGTTCCAACAACTGCTCTTTTATCATCTGAAACAAGGTTTTTAGAATGAATAAAACCCGGTGTAAACTCATATATCTTGACTCCCGACCTAAGCAAACTATGATACCTTGATTTTGCTAACGAATATGCCATCTTTTTATCTGGAATACCAGGGAGAATTATCTTAACATCAATTCCTCTTTGAGCTGCGAATTTGATGGAATTCTCCAATTCATCATCCATTATCAGGTACGGTGTCATTATATGAACATATGAATCAGCACGGTTTAGTATATCCATATAAATATTTTCTGATACTTTATATCCATCAAGAGGTATATCACCAAAAGGAATAAGGTAGCCCTTTTTTCTTGATGTTCTCGCCAAATTACTATCCATATGCTTATTTTTTGAATTGTTTTTAGAGCTATCGACGGTTAGAAATTTCTTATAATCAAACTCTTTTTCATCAAACGACCACATTTGGAGAAACATAAGTGTATATGCATTTGCAGCCTCTCCCTTTACCCTGACGGCAGAATCTTTCCAATAACCAAAACGCTTAACTATATTTATATATTCATCAGCTAGGTTCACTCCACCATTAAAGGCAACTTTTCCATCTATGACAAGAATCTTCCTATGGTCTCTATAATTGTAATATGTGGAAATAAATGGAAGTATGGGAGCAAAAGACTTAGCCCTTATTCCTATCGCTTCAAGACGCTTGGCATAGTTATACGGGAGCTGTTTCATTTCACACATTCCATCATACATGACACGTACATCAACCCCTGCATCAGCCTTTTCCTTCAGAAGTTTAAGCAGCTTCCCCCACATATAGCCTTCTTCAATAATAAAATACTCCAAAAAGATAAAATGCTGTGCCTTACTTACCTCTTCAAGGATTGCTTCGTACATTTTCTCTCCTGAAGAATAATAGGTAATATTTTCTTCCTGAAACACCGGAAAACAGCCAGTTTTATTTAGATATTTAGAAATCTGATTGATATCAGATGAATTATTTCTTAACTTTTTTTTGATAGAATCATGTGTTTTAATTATGCCGCTGGTCTCGGACATTATTTCAATCATCCGCTCTTTCAGAGACCGGAAACCAAATTCTACTCTTGTAAAACCGTAAAACAATGCACCTGGTACAGGTACAAGCGCAATAATGAACAGCCAGGTCAACTTGGCAGATGAATCCATATCCGAATTAAACAAATAGAAAAGCATCAGTATAGTAAATAGCGTTGTTATAGCTCTATAATATGGGATATAACCAGTTAGCCAGGTAAAAAAAGAAAATATAATATAAACCTGCAAAGCCAGCAGTAAAATCACATGTAACAATCTACTGAATACTATTCTTAGAATACCTTTTTTCTGATACTTTGTGAGTCTAATAAGACTATCATCCTCACTGTAATTGATAACCTTCATCTTCCTATCTATCTCTCCTGTCTCCAGCATATTACTTAAGTATAAAATGTCAACTACCCACGACCTAAAGGTCATGGGCTTGTAACTGCCCAGTCGTAGTAACGGCTCACGCCTCCGACCTTTAACCCCGATAAGTATTGCTACTTAAAGTGGCGTTACATCATAGGGTGGCTGACAGCACCCTTTAC
>JAILEL010000134.1 GCA_024687845.1 Eubacterium sp. | reverse complement strand
TACAGATAATCAGCACGGTGAGATTGAGTATGTTATCGGACCGGCATTTCAAGGCAAAGGATATGCCACAGAAATGACAAGAGCGGTTATTGGATTTGGATTTGAAAAGATAAACTTCAATAGAATTGAGATTGACTGTCGTACGGAAAATGAAGCATCACGAAGAGTTATTGAAAAGTGCGGACTTACTTATGAAGGGGTGTTTCGTGACTTCTTTTGGCGAAAAGATCATTTTGAAGGAAGGAGAGTATTCTCAATATTAAAAAGTGAATGGAAAAATAGTTTGAAAGAAAGCATCTTTCTTTCAGAACAGGCGGATGTCTTTTACATAGGTTCCAAGAATGTGGTTCTGGTTCACTGGAAGAAATATTGTGAACTTGACAGATACAGAGAGCCTCTTATGAAAGCGTTGGATGTAATTAAGGAGCATGAAGGATGCGAATATGTAGCAGATACAAGAGATGGATTTGAAGACAATCCCCTTGATACTAAATGGGTTGCAGACTATTTCATGCCTAAAGCAAGGAAGAATGGCTGCTCGACTATTTATTTCATAATTGATAAAGATAATTCGCTTAAGGAAGAACTTGAAGGACAGGAAAGGGATTCGGAATCGATCATCAAGTTTAGGTATATATATGGTTTGGATGAAATCTGATCCGGATAAGGCAGGGTATAAAATGATTGATATTAAAATTTCAACAAAGAATAATATAGATGAACTGATGAGCATTCGTCTTGAAATGCTTAAAGCCGCCAATAATCTTCCCGAAGATTATGAGTACTCTGATGAAATGATAAACGAAAGTCGTGATTACTTTTTGAATGGAGACCATCTGACTGTTCTTGCTCTGGATAAAGATGTAGTTATCGGCTGTGCATCAATGAGTTTTATCAGGATAATGCCTACCTTTGAACATCCCACTGGGAAACGGGCTCATCTGATGAATGTCTATACAAGAAGCGGATACCGCCGTCAGGGGATAGCTCGCAGAATGGTTGAATTGCTGATTGAGAAAACGTGGGAAAAAGGTGCTACGGAGATCAGTCTCGATGCTACCACATTAGGAAGACCACTATACGAAAAAATGGGTTTTAATGATTCGGCGGAGTGTATGGTATTAACAAAAGGTAAGTGAAAAAGAGAGTAAAGATAGGTTTTGTACAGCTTCTTCCGGGAATAAATCTCGGCGAGAACCTTGATATCGGAAAGAAAGCATGAGACAGCAAGTAATTCTGGATTCGAACAGCCTTGTATGGACTGTGGTTATTATTGCAATTTTACATACTTCCAGTGGATGAATATCTTGAGATTGAAGGCGAAAAGGGTGCTATGAGAACCCTGATTGATGTTGAGGATGATAAGGAAGCAGCATTTGAAAACTGGCTTCAGGAATACACAAATACAGAAGCTTCAGGTATCAGTTACACATCAAAGGCAAGTGTAATAGCAGAGTACAAGTCACTCAGCAATACAATAGAGATGGTAGGTGTAGTTCTTGCAATTATCCTTGGACTTATCGGACTTATGAACTTTGCAAATACAATGGTAACATCTATTATCGTTAGAAGCAGAGAGCTTGCTATGATTGAAGCTGTTGGAATGACAGGTGTTCAGCAGAAGCGTAAGCTTATGAAGGAAGGTTTTGCATACTTCCTCTGGACAGTTGTAGTATCAGTAGTTATATCAGCTATCATGAGTTTTACAGTTATCAGATTCCTTGCGGATGCACTTGGAATGTTTGTTTGGAGATTTACACTTATGCCTTTAGGCGTATGTCTTCCACTCATTATGGTACTCATTATCATTATTCCTGTAATTGCACATAACAGACTCAGCAAGAGAAGTGTTATAGATAGACTTAGGGTAGAATAAGATCTGCATTTTGTACGGATATGGCCTGCCGGGTGACGAGAAGTTCCCCGGCAGTTTTTTTGTATGGAGCGTTCAAGGATTACATTTTATGCTATAATGATTCTGGCGCAATAAGAGAATAAGATGCGCACAGTAAATTTTGTTTAATAACAAGGTGATTACAAGAGGAGTTCTGACCGTAGATATGGGAACTAAGAAAAAAATTATATTAATACTTCTGTTTCCGATAGCTTTGATGATTTTTGCCATGTGTAATGGCTTTTTTCTGGATGCTCTGTTGGAAGCGATTATCAGAAAATCCGTTTTAGCGGACCTGGGTATATATGGCTCAATAACTGTGATTTCAGGTATTGTCGAGGTTGCTATAATGCATGCGCTACTAAAAGGTTATGATAAGGTTGCGGAGAAAAAGAAAACCTTGAAATGGTATTTTGATAAGCAGCTGATTCCAATGTTCGTGGTGGGAATCACAAGTGCGTTGGTGCTCATAACGACGAGATACGATGATAATGAGGGATTATATCTTGTCGTAGGAGCTGCCCTGTTCCCACTGATGGGCATCACTGCTACGCCCAATATAGTGCGTTATGCACTGCGGGAAATGAAGAATTGGAAAGATGCATTTTACAAAACAGGGAATCTTCACAAATCTAAAGATTCTAAGGATTTTTACAGAGTAAGAAAACCACTGCCGTGTGAAGGAAGAATGTGCTTTACAGTAGTGAGGAACCAACTCATGATTTTAGTGGGAGTGATACTAATTATGCTCCTGATAGTTTATGCGTATATATCTTCCAGAAGTGTTCCTGATTCTGTGCCTGCCGGTGATATAGCGCAGGCAGTAATATTTGTAAGGCGCAGAAGAGGCCAGGGACCGCTGTTTTTTATGATGATATTCGTAGTCACATTTGCTATATCCATCATTGCATATTGCATAACCTACACGGCAAAGAAACTGAGAGTAATATTACGTCATGAATATATAGCATATCACGTGATTGTAAAGAAGGTTGAAGACTC
>JAILEL010000445.1 GCA_024687845.1 Eubacterium sp. | reverse complement strand
CAAAAAACTCTCTCCATGTGATCTCTCATGAAAGAATTCCGGCGTTCCACCATAATGACTATATTCATCTTCTTTTGTAGCCACATTATAAAAACTCTCTGCTCTAAGAAAATACCCCCACTTGGGTTTGCTATACCCCTTAGAGATTCTTAATGCTTCACATAGTTCAGAATGAGAATCATAAGTAGAGAAGCTATAATTTCTTGTTCCACCTTCTGGATTGAATCCATATGCAACTGCAATAGCTTCCAGGAGGGTTGACTTTCCGCTTCCATTTTCACCTACAAAGAATGATATAGGCTTTTCAAAATACAGATCATCAATTGACGTAATTGCCGGAATTCCTTTGAGATAGCTTCTCTCACTTATATCTTCCCACTTTATTCTTATGTCCTTTATAAACAGATTACTTAGCATAGCTTACCTTTCCGATATCTCTAGAGCATTCTTTATAATACTTACAGCTCAAACAGCAGTTTTTACAATCCTGTTTAGTGTAACAAAATATTCTATATTATTGCAAAGTTACAGTATCTCCTGTTTCCCCAAGGAATACAATATACCCACCTTCAGGAAGAGGTATGTTATCAGACGCATTCTTCATATGAGTTGAGTAAACCACCTCATAAAATTGGTTATATACATAGATATTCGAGTTTTCCGGTCGTTCTATAGTCAAGCTTTTTCCAGCAATATCATCACTTATCTTATACCAGGACGCCTCATTAGTTACGAGTTTTACTTCATCCACATTACTATCAAAAACAGGTAATTCATCTATCATACAGTATTTTCCAAATGTATCAGAATTAACTATAGTCATTTCTGTACCATCTTTTTTTGTATCTTTCATGATTTGGATATTATCAAGATCACGATTTGCAGAAGATTCTATACCGGTGAAAAAGCGCGCCTCTGTATTACTATTTATTTTCAAAGTTGACCCTAATGCACCAGGCTCTGCAAACCTGACATATCCCGGGATTTCTTCATTCATACTAAGCCCCATAAAAGGAGATTCATAGCTTTCCGAGGAATAAACATCACTATATAAAACAAACGTCTTTTCATTCATCTGCATCCAATCACTAAGTACATCTTCACTTACTTTATTCTCATCCAGCTTTTCCGCAGCATAAATAGACATATTCTCTGTACCGAGCCCATAATAATCAGTAGAGGCATCCGCTTTTATATAAGTGTTTCCATTCTTTTCTTCGAACCAGAGTATTTCTTTATCCAGACTGACATTACCATCCTTATCAATTTTAATGAACCCACCATCTGCATATTTGAATAAAGTCTTTTCATCAGTATCCCTATAAATGTGATCCATACAGAGAGAATCCTCTTCAAATGATATATACACAACCTCTAAACCATCCATTGTAAGCATATAATAATATCCTTCATACTTCTTATATTCTTCAGGTACTGTATCTTCAAATACTATCTCATCTTCCGTTGTAGTCTCTACATTGATACCTCTATCTTCAAGAACTATTTTCATGAGTTCCTGACAAAGAAGCTCATTCTTGGTACTGTCACCACCAGATGAAAGAACCGAAACAGATATCTTCTCATCAGGAGCAACCATAAGATATGCATGCTGATTCGAAAGATCACCGCCCTTGCCTACAACCTTTACATCTCTATTCTCGCAGGAAATATATTCTGCCATATCCCATCCAAGACCGTTACAGTCCTGATGGATATTTGTATTATCCCCTGCCTCATTCCAACGAGTTGACATTTCCTTTTTAGAGGCTTCTGTAAGCAAAGTGTTATCCCCAGCAAAAAATGTGCTACCGAATCTTGCCACTTCAGAAGCCGTTGCTTTCACACCTCCGCTTCCAATGGCATTACAATACTCATTATCATATAGTGTATTACCATATATATATATTTCTACATCCAGAGGATCCCTCATCATATTAACCGGTGTGCCTGTATGCTGCAGATCCAGCTTCTTTGAAATGTTTTCATCCATGTAATCAGTAAAGCTCATTCCACTCACATTTTCTACTATTATTTCAAGGAGAGTAAACCCATCATTACAATATGCAGAATATTCACCCGGAGCAGCCTTGAGCACCTGTCCAGACAGTTTTGCAAGTACCGCTTCTTTATAATTATCATAATAATCCTCATAAAGCTCCTCATTGCTATAAGTACTTCCCATAATACCTGACGTATGATTCATCAGCATTCGTACAGTAATATCCTTATATCTTTCATCTGCCATAGTAAACTCAGGTATATACTCCGTAACAGGAGTGTCCAGTTCTACCATTCCTTGATCCACTAATTGCATGACACAGGTTGTCACATAAGTCTTGCTGACTGATCCTACGCAGTAGACTCTTTCATCGTATGGATTATCCCTTTTTATATCTTCTGCTTCGTCAACTTCAACAACATCATTTTCAATATTATTTGTATTCAGAACTACATTCTTATCTGAAACATCTGACTTAGCTTGTACCGGAGAAATCCCTGCTCCAATACTTACCGCACCGAGAATTAGAAGAGTCGCAAATGTGTATTTATATCTATTTATTTTCATTTGTTTTTCCTTTCATAAAAGTGCCTAAATTACTCTGTCATAAGTTCTGTTACTGATATCTTCTTTATCTTTCCAGCAGATATATAAGTCATTAGATAGCAGAATCCTGCCATAAGTATACTGACAATTATAAGCAGTGGGATATTTGTATGAATATCAACACCAAAAGCAATAATCCAAAGTGTTTTATTCAGATATACAGCTAAAAATGCAGATATAATAACAGACAGACAAGTAACCGGCATAAACCCTACCGCAATCTGTGTCATAAGATCCTTTGATGAAAAACCAAGTCCCTTCATAATACCAAGTTCTTTTCGTCTTCTCTTAACATTTGATGAGGCAATTATTCCTAATATAACTGCAACTATTATTCCATCTAAGATTATCGACACTATACAGAAGGCATATAGCCCAATCACAATCGTTCTTATCTGAGATTCAATTGCATTCCTGGCCTGACTTATATCTTTTATTACAAACTCTCTACTGTTTCCTGTATATATCTCGTCCCCAACCTGAACAGCCCAATCAAGACTTGTAACTCCATATCTGGAAATAAGACTAGCTATCTTATGCTGTGCCTCGGCACTCAGCTGTTGTTCCAGAGAACCCCCTGATTCCGATGATGCTAAAGCTTCCTCTGCACTCATTCCATAGATTGCATATAAATTAGTTTCAAATTCATCAACATCGATACCATCTTCCAGATATACATGTAAAAAATCTGCCGTAGCAAGGCCATTTAATCTCCTGTATCCATCAGATGTGACATAAAGACAGTTATAGCCATTCATCAAATTACTTGCAATTCCGGTAATAATGTATTCCTGTTCAATTCCATTTACTTCTAATACTATACTATCTCCAACATTTCTGTTTTCATTTCTGCTCCTGGCTATAGAAATCATTATCTCATTATCCAGTTCAGGATAACTTCCAATCGAAGGCTTAATTATCTCAACCTGAGAATAATCATCAAAGCCGTATGTAAATCCACTGTTTTCTGATTCTTTAACATTAATATCGTATGTTTCGTAAGCAACAAGAACCTTCCTTACTTCCGGCATACTTTCCAACTCTTCTGCTATCTTATATGGATCCACACCGGAATTAAGTGTGATATCAATGTCTCCTATTTCCTCACCTCCGATTTCAATAAAGCCATCAGTACCTTTGCCGAGGAATGATAATGATACTGAGCAGAAAAGAAATGAAGTTCCTGCAAGAATTATACAGAGACAGATTCCCAAATGTGATCTGATATTTCTTATACTATCCTTAAATGATAGCCTTAGATTTATATATTTCTTTAATTTTTCTAACGGGAGAATATTTCGCTTAAAATGATGTGTGCTAATGCCCTTTCTAAATGCTATAACCGGCGGATATTTCTTTACTCTGCGAGCCTTAATAAATGAAATAAATGTACAAAGAAAGATTATCATGAATATAACTGGTATGATTTTTACAACTCCTGAATGACCACTCCACCCTCTTCCAAGCATTGCTGATATAGTATTTTCTACCAGCGGTGTAATCAAAACTGCTAATATACCACCGATTAAAGCGCCTACGCCAGAAGAAATAGCATATTCATATACATAGGCCAAGGATATCTCCCCGCTCCTATATCCCAACGCTTCCAGTACACCGATACTTTGCATCTGATCTTCTATATCATCTCCAATTTTTTTAATCATCAGAAAACACGAAGCAGCAAAAGAAATAAGTGATATCAGAATCATCAAATATAAAACAATATTTATATATGTTGTTTCACAAGTCTTCTCATCATCAAACCATGTGGAGACTTCTCCTTTTAGATTTTCTCCAGTTACTTCCTTACATCTGTCAAAATAATCCTTCATATAAAAGTCATCCGAAGCATCAAATGAAACGAGTATTTCCTTACTATAAAAGCTTGATAAAAGTCTGAAATCCGAAGTATTAACAATACATTTATATCCCATTCCGGAATAGCCAAATAGACCTGTATTGTAAAATCCAACAACAGTAAATGGGTACTTTGTTCCTTTAGATACAACATTAAGTATATCTCCTGCCTGATAGCCCATGTTATACTTAAAGTGAGATGGCAGCCATATCGGATGCTCTATACTGCTAATCTCCGACTCGGACAAGCTTTCCAGCTTAGCAAAATTTTCCAGCTTTAACTCTGTATCCTCAGTAACAAACAGCATATAATAATCTGTTTTCTCACCATCCTTCTCTACTGATACAAGTCCATGTAAAGCATTACATTTGCTTAATTTGTCTACAGCGTACTCCTTTTCAAGTATATCTCTATACGTATCACGATAACATTCCTCGTCCATGTAAAAAGCGTTATTAACACTTCCACTTTCCTCAAAACTTCTGTCGAATGCACTTCCTACCTTTGATGCATTTATCATAAATATTCCAATCATAAGAGTCGATACAAGTGTCAGAAATGCGATTGCAAAAGCTTCTTTTTTACTTTTCTTTAAATTGAATAATGATAATCGTAGTATTTTCATCTTTACCATCCCATCTCGTCTAAGAACTGCTGGAGTCCAGCTCGACGCTCCCTCATATCGTCTGTTCCATATTCCGGCATTCTGTATTCACCTTCAATTCCACCGTCTCTCAGGAATATAACCTTTGTTCCTCTAAGCGCAGTCTTTAGATCGTGAGTTACCATTACTATGTTCTGTCCGTTCTTATGAACCTCTGTGAAGATGTCCAGCACATCCTGTCCAGACGCAGAGTTAAGCTGACCTGTTGGTTCGTCTGCAAAGAGGATCTTAGGATCATTGATTACAGCTCTCACTATACCTACTCGCTGTGCCTCACCACCTGACAGCTGATTAGGATACTTATCCCACATCTCCTGTGAGATACCAACCTTTGTAAGAAGATTCTTTGCTTTCTTAACTAAGTCCGGTGAATTCTTCTGAACTATGAGTGCTCCTGTCAGAACGTTGTCCAGGATGGTCTGATTTTCCAAAAGATATACGCTCTGAAATACAAATCCACAGTTGCCTCTACGGAATACTGCAAGCTCGTCATTTGAATAGTCCTGAATCTCTGTGTTACCAAAGAGAACCTTTCCCATTGAAGGCTTGTCCATTCCGGATAGTGCATATAAAAGTGTGGACTTTCCCGACCCTGATGCTCCCATGATTACTGTAAAATCACCCTCTATAATTTCCAAATCTAAGTTCTTGATTACATGCTGCTGTCTGCCGCCATTTGAAAATGACTTGCAAAGTTTTTCTGTTTTTAAAATATATGAAGCCATATATAACACCCTTTCTTTCTTAATTCTAAGGGTATTATATATGACTCCAAAATCTAGTTCATAAAATGAAAATAATGAAATTCTAAAAAAATTCTAAAGTGATGACTTGTCATCATAATGTATAAAGGCTAGCTAAGCGGAATGATCAGTTTAATCAGAAGTCCATCCCCATCCGACTCCGCTATTAGATCTCCACTCATTTTCTGCATAAGGGACTTTGCTATGTATAGCCCCATGCCATTTCCTTCCTTATCTGTATTTTCCCAATCCTTTCCACGATAGAATTTGTTGGTTATTAGATCAAGTTCATTTGCCGGAACTCCGGGACCATGGTCTCTTATACTCATCTCAAGGAACCCATCTACCAGCTCGTAAGATATATCAATTACGGTATCAGCATATTTATAAGAATTTGCTATAACATTTCCTATAACCTGTGCCATTCGTTTCTTATCTACATTTATAATAACCGCAGGAATATTACTCATGATCACACGGTCTTTATTATCAAAGCTATGAACTATGCCAAGCAGAACCTCTGACTCTTCATCAGTAGAATTTACCCTGAATTCACCCAGATCATCCAGTGTTGATGTGAATAGATCCGACACAAGTGTATCAATCTGTTCAGTCTTCTGATATATTCCGGATGTATCTTCAAGCATATCAGCTATTTCTTCTTTGCTAAATGATACATCAGCCTCTTCCTTCGAATCCAGCTTAATCCTCAGTCTCATTTCAATAAATTCAGATGTCACCTTTATTCCGGTAACCGGAGTTTTTAAATCATGACTAAGTGATGCGACCAGCTCCTTCTCTTTCCTCTGAAGCTCAAGCTCTCTCTTTCTTGACTCGGCAAGCTCTTCCCTCATGATATCAAAGCTTTCAGTGAAAGCACCGAACATTTTTTCCCTGTCCATTTCAAGCGGCTCATCCAGTTCCCCCTGAGCTACTTTAGCAGCAAAATCTTTCATTTTTCTGAACGGAACAATTATCGCATTCCTGATATAAATCCCATAACACGAAGCAGCTATGAGTATAAGTAAACAGCAAATACATGTACCAACGATAAAACGAGTTCTTAATATTCTGAACTCATCCATCCCGTCATCAATCATAATGACTGTTCCCCATACACTATCCCCTTTTTTTAGAAACATATATGGGTATCGATTCTGCACTGCATTTTCCACGGAAATATCATTCAAGATAGCAGAGTCCTCAATGTGGGAATAAAGCACATTGTTAGTTTTATCTATTATCACAAACCCGAACTCAAAGTCTTCTGCATCCAGCTGTGTAAGATTATCCACATTTTCTTCAGCCCTCTTGGCAATCTTATTCAGAAGAACAATTTGTTCGCGAGACTTATTATCCGATCCAACACCTGAATCTTTAGTTATAACTATGAGTAATATTACACCGATAATGAATACCACAGACATTATAAACACAGCATTTATATATCTCTTCATTCATCCACCTTTTCCACAACATATCCAACGCCCCATACTGTTTTTATAACAGTTGGATTCTTAGGATCATCCTCAATCTTTCCCCGGAGTTCTCGTATATGTACAGTAATTGTTGCATCACAAGTATATTCATCGCCCCATACATTTTCCAGAAGCTCATCTCTCGTTATGACTCTGCCGGCATTTTCCAGAAGATATAGTATCAGTTTATATTCCATATCTCGAAGTTCTTCACTCCGTCCATTTTTAGTAAGATTACGCATAGATGTATCAAGATACACCCCATCTCTGATAAATATCTTCTCATCTGAAGTTGGAGAAGCTTTTTGAAATGACTCGGCTACAAGCCTGGCATTTTCCTTTGCCTTCTCATATCTTGCAAGAACCGCTTTAACCTTGGCAAGAAGAATATTCGTTGTAAATGGCTTCGTTATGTAATCATCACCACCAATATTAAGTGCAA
>JAILEL010000443.1 GCA_024687845.1 Eubacterium sp. | reverse complement strand
AGCTGACGGGTCAACCTGTTATGTAGTCCGCCTTTGTTATGAATCACCTTATTGATCATCCATGAGGTGGATGACGCACAGATTACCAAGATGACATCATGTCTGGCATTCGCCCAGCCATTCCAAAAGAATTCCAATGCTGTCAAAAAGTTGCTCTTGGGGGTATCCATCCAGGACAGTTCATCAAGAAATATTATTTTTTTCTTCTTCGTTGACTTTGAGATAACAGATTTCAGTATTCTAAATGCCTCCATCCAATTTTGGGGTTTGTCAAATTCATTAAAACCCTGACCAAGCAAACTTTCATAAAATGCCTGCAACTGGTAAGACAAGTTTTTACCATATATGCCAGTATGAGAAAAAAGAATCTTATCTCTGTAGACTTCGTTTATCAGAAATGTTTTACCAACCCTTCTTCTTCCAAACAGTGCAATAAACTCAGAAGATTTTCCTTGGAAAGCTTCATTCAATGATTGTATTTCTTCTCTGCGCCCAACAAGCATATTATATCCCCTCCAGATTTATAATTCCCTTAATCTTATTATTTCTTTATGATTAAGGGAATTTTATCACATTTCCCTAAGAATCTCAATATCCGTTTCCTACACTTTAGGACACTTTTCAATTCCTAACGAATATCTTAAATAGTTCCATACCCTTATATATAAACTTTCCCTTGTAAAATCCCCATAAGGGAAAATACATCCTCATTAAATCTGCTTCCCTCATATTCCCATACACAATCATCATTATACAAAACACTAGGTCTACTAACATAATCATATTCGACCTTAATCTTATTCTCTCCGCTAGGTGATGTGCACTCTTCCGTTCTATTGCCACAGACAATAAGACTAAATGCCAAAAAGCTAATCAAACAAAGCATTAATATTATTTCATTTTTTATACCATTAAATAATAACCTGCCAGATCGTCAAGAAACATATTGGGATTTTCATTTTCTTCAAGTCTACTCATCGTAGTGATATTCCTTTTCCACTTTTATACTAAATCTTTTCCCATCTCAAAAGCTTTCTTACATTCTTCAGGGAATACTGTCTCATGCCTCTTCTTTTTTTCTTCAGGATTAAAGATCGACCACTCCCAGTCAAGCTTGCTATAGTCTTTAAGCTGAAGAGTATTTCCACTTACCAGCGTCTTAGTTGGTCCTACAAATCTACTAAATGCCTGCTGATAATTCTGAATCAGATAGGTATAGGCCGTATCCGGAGAATTACTTGTCATTATAAGAAGCACTGGAATCAAATGTTCATTACAACATGGCGTTTCTGCATTGTATGTCAGATTCTGAAATATAAGCCTTTCATATAAAGCTCTGAATGAAGCCGTAAACTCCGACAGATAATTGGGACTTCCTATAATAAGTCCATCCGACTCTCTTATAGCATCAAGAACAGGGGTAAGCGCATCCTTACATATGCAGTGACCTTTATTAGCTTCTTTCTTGCACCCAAAACATGATATACAACCTGTGTATTTTTCTATTCTGAAAAGATCAAATCTTACTATTTCTGCTCCAGCTGACTCAGCACCTTTGGCAGCCTCAGATATAAGAGTATCTGTATTCCACCCTTTACGCGGTCCAGCATTTACAACTACTATTTTCTTCCCCATATTGAACTCCTCCTACAAAAAATATTGTTTTATGAGTATACCATATGAAGCAGCATAATTACACACAAAAATAGAGTGCCAGAGCTCCAGTAAAATATGGAAAACCGCCATGAAAAATACATCTCATAGCGGTCGTAAAAAATCATATATTATATAATGCCTTGGTAAGGTTTCTTGCGATATATCGCATTATTCAGTCACACTAGCTCATCAGATTCATTGACTTTATCTTTGTTGATAAGAACTGTGGCAACAGCCACCAGAGCATAACAGACGGCACAGATTCCCAGATGCCGGTACCAATAAGAATCGTGTCATATCCCACTCTTCAGCTTGCCCCATTTAGACGCTCCGGCTCCATCCGATACCGCCACAATGGTATAAACCCCGGAGGACTGAACTGAACCCTGTCATAGTTCGTTCCCGGACCTTTCCTGATATTCAAATCAGAAATACTGACCTTCACCAAAAACGATACCTTCACCTCCGGCTCCGCAGCCTTAGGCTCATACACCACCTTACTTAACAACAATCTCTACGCCTGGCTTATAGGTCTATCCTATCTGTCAAATATGATCCTCCAACCAGTCCATAATGGTTTCAGCGCCGGTTGCATAACCACCCATCT
>JAILEL010000395.1 GCA_024687845.1 Eubacterium sp. | reverse complement strand
TTTTCTTTATAATATATTCTTTGAACAGAATTCTGAGATTCGACTTTTATCTGTTTTTTGCTAAATACCTGTTCACGTGAGATAACATATTCTTTATCGTTATATTCCACCTCCATTTCAACTACAACTTTATCTCTTCCACCCGGCACCATTTTATCTCGAACCTTACGATTAATAACCTCAGCAATTTCAAAATCTGTAACACCATACAAACACCATCTAAAAGCCTGTGCAAGTGTAGTCTTTCCTGTTCCATTATCCCCCATCACAAGTGTAATATTCTTTTTTTCATCAGAAGAGAACTCAAGCTTGACATCTTTATATTGGCGAAAATTAACCATTCTGAGACCTTTAATTAACATGTGCTTCAGCCTCCTCTTCTATTATTTTTCTGATTATTTTGACCATTTCAGCATCTGTTTTAAGATTTGTTTTCTCATTTTCCATTTCTTTCTTCAAGATTCTGATCATCATCATATTAACAGCATTCTTATCGACCAAATTATCTTTTCTGTTATCCCCCATAAGCATCCTCCTAAATATTCATTTATTTTAAAACCCCATATTATTTAATCGAAATGATATTCTTCCAGATCCATAAATTCCTCATCCGGTTTCAATCCAAATGCATTAGTTATTTTATCTATTAATTTATCCGAGTCCAGCGGATTCAAAGCAAGCCTTTTAAATTCAAGCATTCTATTAATTTCATTTTTCACAAGTGACAAATCCATACTCACTTCATCTTCCGGGATGGCTCCGGCTTCTTCAAGAGATCTCGGAAGCGTAATCATATCATATATTTCCGCAAAATGTTTCCCCTTCGCCTTGCGGAGAACCCTTCCTCTTCTCTGAATATACTCTTTGGGATTTGTGGTAGAAGCTAAGATAAATGCAGTCTTTATCGATGGGATGTTTACCCCTTCATCAAGACATTTTATCGCCACCAATCCTTGCAGCTCTTCAGCCTGCTTAAATCTTTCTATCAGATTATTTCTTTCCTGAGTGTTTTCTCTCGAAGTAAATTGTGCCAGATTCATACCCAGTTCTATTCCAAGAACCCTTGATATATAATCAATCTGCCTGATATCTTCTACAATTTCTTCATTCGGTAACTCTTCACCATTAAGCGTAGTCGCCCCAGAATAAATAAGTAAATTATGTTCTTCTCTATAAGGTTGAATCAGTTCCTTCAGTTTACTGATTTTTTCCACAGCACCTGCAACAATACGAGCTCTTTTAATCGCCAATCTTTTTGCAGTTTCATCCAGCCTTAATTTTCCTGTTTTTTTATCGACATTCATATGTCTTTTAATTTCACGACTGATTTTTGAATAATCTTCATATTCTGTTGCCGACAGATACACAATATGAGGATAGTAATAATATTCTGTTAGATTTTCATCCTCAATCGCTTTATCCAAAGTATAGGTTATACACTTATCTCCAAAATACTGATACAAAGCAGCAGTACCTTCCAAATCCCCATGTCTATCCAGTGTTGCAGAAAGAGCAAGCCTGTATTCATACCTTTCATCCAATGTTTTTCTTAGTTCTGTTGAACCAAAATTATGTGCCTCATCTACCACAAGCAGAATGTTATCTTTTATTCCATCCAACAAATCCCTAACCTTATCAATCTTAAAGGTCGCATTTGTGCATATAAAACAAAGTATTTTTTTTACGCCCAAATTATAGTCAAATATACTTTTTCTAAGTTTATCTCTGTAATTCCTGTATTCTGAATCCGAGAATCCAACTATTGGATTGATGTTGAATCTCTTTATATCCTCTACCCACTGTTCCACAAGATGCTGATAAGGCACAACTATCAATATAGCAAGCCTATCCGTATTATGGGATAATCGTTCCATCGCGCCAAGAGCCGTAAAAGTTTTTCCCGCTCCGGTACACATATCGAAAATCCCACGATAATTCCGGTCTTCCCATTCTTTTATTGCCTGTATTTGATAGTCACGAAAAATAACGCTATCCGGAACTATTATTTCGTTCCCAAAGGATAAATAATCTTTTTCAATATCACTTTCGCCAACTGATGGCGGATACTCCATTTCATCAACGCTGTAATCAACATTTTTCCTTTTATATTTTTCTATGATCACATTTGATACAGAAGTAAAACAATTAACTTCAATACCCGGTTCTTCATCATTCCATATATTTTCAAATGCTTTTCTTTTATTTAGTGCCCTTTCAAGAGAGTCTTCACTCTCCCAGGAGGCGTAAACATCCATAGTCTCATAATTGCCTGTCATTCCATTTCTGGTCTCATTATTAGATCCTGAAAATGCAATTATATTCCCTTCTTCGTCCTCTAAAACCCCCATTTTTTCATGATATATTCCGATATTCCTACCATCATTCAAAGTGGCAATTTTTATATCTAAAATGCCATTTGCAATAAGTTCAGCAAGTATTCCTAAACGTTTTTCCTCATATTCAGTACGAGCGACAGTTAAATGGCTAAGTAACGCTTTTTCAATAATCTCTTCACGCTTTGCATATCCTTCTCTGATTGCTTCAATATCTTCTTCACTAAGTATTGGAGATGCAACTAACTGGATTTTCCCTCCGTTTTTCACTAGTCCATAAATGCCCTCAGTAATACTCGATAATGAAGAAGAAGAAAAATAACCGACTGACCTCTTATATACAAATGCCCTTTTTAAGACCGGAATATAAAAACCATTAACTATATCTTCAGTTTTGGTTCTATATTCTTTTTTCAGAGAAAGACTTCTGAAACTCATAAGCTATAGTTCTCCATCTATATAATCCAATGCATTTTTTAGTTCATCAAAATCATTATCTTCTGTAAAATAACTAACACTGAACCTGACAGTTCCCGAAGGATACGTATTATAAAACTTATGAGCAAGCGGTGCACATTCAAGCCCGGTTCTAACGGAAATACCTAATCTGTCAAAAAGCGCGCCTGCACTGTCACTGCTTATCCCCTTCAAGACACAGGATATGATTCCTACATAGTCCCTATCTTTATCTATTCCAATTAAGTTTATATAATCGTATCCCTTTAGAAGCTGTAATAGCTCTGTACGTTTTTTTTGTTCTTCATCATATATCTGATTTATACCTATATTGTTAATCCATTTCAAAGCAGCATTCAAACCAGCAACACCTGATATATTAATAGTCCCCATTTCATATCTTTCAGGCATATCAGATGGCATATCCTGATTTGCAGAATCATAACCTGTTCCACCAAACAGGACAGGTTCTGGTTTCAGATTCTGCTTAATAACAAAACCGGAAATACCGGTTGGACCGTATAAAGTTTTATGTCCCGCAAATACAGCAGCATCAATACATTCCAACCCTAAGTTAATATCTATAAGTCCTGCTGTCTGAGCCATATCAAGCAAAGTAACTGCATTATACTTTTTAGCCTGATTAAATATTTCCACAACCGGAGAAACCAGTCCGGACACATTACTCGCATGGCTCATAATAATAATGTCAGGTGCATTTTCAGAATAAGCTACATTTTGTCTTTTCAGATCATATTCATAATTTGAGCTTACAACTAATGTATATACATTAATGCTTTCCAGTTTTTTGTAATATTCAAGAACTCTGGTAACCGCATTATGCTCAAACGGACTGATATACACATTTAATTTTCTTTTCGTTTTTGTAAGTTCCTTGATCATTCCCTGAATAACAATATTCAAAGCAATTGTTGCTGTCGGAGTAAAAATAACCTGTTTATTTCCAGCATGAAACAGTTCCTGAATCAACAATCGTGTTTCACTTATTAATTCTCCTGAACTAAGAGACATTTTATAATTACCTCTGCCGACACTTCCCCCTTGTTTTCTATAATATTCATCCATAAAATCATAAACCGCTGTCGGTTTGGGAAATGTTGTCGATGCATTATCAAAATAAGCCAATTATATTTACCCCTTTTACTCCTTTTGGACAACCAATTTTTCACATCAAAGATTGAAGGATATCCATCAGAATCTGTCTTGTTTCACTAATCTGAATAGACTGTCCCATTGCTTCTATATCTCCAGTTATTGAATTCATAAGAAGTTTTCCACGTCCACTCTTTTCAACCTTATCAAATCTTTTGGTTTTTATTTTTCCGTCTTCCCCAACGTAGGATACAGAATAATCAAAATCACCTTTAGCTATTTCCTGTGTATCTTCTTCTACCAGGCTGTCATTATATTCTTCAATACTGTTCTTATGACTTTTTAACCTGCTCAAGAAAGCATTACTTGTTTGTTCATCCCAATCTTCCATTCGAAGGCCCGTTACGATTCTTGCGAGGTCATCAATAATCCGATATTCATCATTAGTACTTTCATTTATAGCTCTTAGGATTTTTTCAGATCCACTACTATATAATCTTTCAATCGATTCATTTTTAAGAGTATCTCTCCAATCCATAAGAACAGATTTAAGACTGCTTCGTTCCAATATTTTTTCTTCCTGGGATAATGAGAAAATATTCTTTACATTTGTTATCATATGTTCTCTCAGAAGTTGCAATCTGTTATCAAAGAACTCCTTCGACAAGATAATATTCTGAATAAGTTTCTCATCAACCGCTCCGGACGGATTTAAATCCTTTGGAAATCTTTCAAAAAGAAGTTCATATCCACCATCACTTCTTTTAATATCTCTTATAAAACTTCTAAATATTTTATCTCCCGGCAATTCTCTTGAATATTTTGGAAGTGACATATACCATCTTTTTATTGCATAAAAAAGATAATCATATGAATTAATTCCCCGCTCAGCATCAATAACATTATTTATAAATAGTCTATCAAGCTTTTCTATATAGTCCTTGCTATCCTCAGTCCAATTTATAATTTTTAATTTATACTCATCCGGTTTATTATCGATTAAGAGCAGAGTATCTGCATCTAACAAGCATTCCTCATCACCGTGATAAACCATAATGTCTTTTTTATAGTTATGAAATATTGCAGCAATATATATTGGTATAATGCCTTTTCTAAGTCCGATACCGAATTCAGATTTTGTGAGTTTTGAATACAATTCACCAAAGTTTTTTTCAACTGTAGAAGATTCTTTTACAAAGGAATCTATCGTTTCGAGAACAAAATCCATGTTCTCATCCCCGGTATCCAGATTGATCCACACTACAGAATTATCTTCTCTCAGAATATTTGTTCTGACTAACGTACTACGCATTATTGACACTTCCTGTCCCGAACCTCTAAGTCCCAGTCCAGGTTCAAGCTTTTCTCTTAGCAGCCCTGCAATCACCTTGCTTCTACTGTTTACTGCTATCGTAGAAATCTTGCTTTTATTTATCATTTCATTATTCACAACAGGAGTCTTGGAATAGACCCTATCACAGATTTTTGACATCAGTTCAGAAAGCTCAGACCTTCTTGTAAGCGGATATTTTTTCCCATTAAAAATATAAACAGAACTATACATTTCCGGACGAGTATAACCTCGAATAAATTCCCTTATTACTTCATCAAGATCCTCGTACATTACTTCATATTCATCAAAAAGAACAGGTACATTTTCCGCATCTTTTTTAAGAGAAATAACCGCTTTATATCTGCAAATCTTTTCTTCAATTTCTACTTTATTTCTTGGAACTATAAAAATGAATTTATGCTTATTTTCAGATGTGGCGCATAATAACTTAATAATATCATTCACTTCAGCTTCTTCAGATGGAATAATTCCATAAACAACACCATCCGCGCCTACATTTTCTGATTTTAACTCCCAGTCTGTATCTTCTTTAATCTCATCAGAATTTATAAATCTGAAATCAAAGAATCTGGTCATCTCTCTTTCGTTATTGTATCTCGATGGATACATAAAATTATCCGGACCAGAACTATTCAAAGTATCTTTAACAGATTCATTCCCCCTAATTCTTTCAACATAATCATCAATTGTTTTTTCAATATCTATTCCTGAGCTTTGTTTTAATCGTAAAAAATCATTACTTTGTTTTAAATAAAGCACATACTCGTTAAAGATAAGATTATCAATAGCTGTCTTTATCTCCTCATAGGAATACTCAAAGGAGTAGATTCCAATTAACTCTTCAACAACCGGTCTTAACTTATCATATTGTTCAACCATGTATATTAGGGAAATGGTTTTTACAATTCTGTTTTCCAGACTCTTATCCATCAATTTATCCAGAATAGCCCTTGTAAGGATATACAATTTATGAATATCACTGTTATAAGCCTCTTTCTTTAACAAAAGCTCAAAATAATCAAATATAACATCAGGTGTAATAAGTTTA
The DNA here is from genome assembly GCA_024687845.1 of Eubacterium sp. The sequence goes on along the minus strand of JAILEL010000395.1, from coordinate 21,938 downwards.
AAATTTCTGTCATCATATTTATCTAAAAAAGCCACAAGAGTGCTGTTACCTTTTGATGAAAGAAATGTAAATAGGGTTCTTTCATTCTGAGCAATCTTTTCAGATAATCTTGGTAATATGAATGTAGAAATCGGATGAAGAGGATAACAGTCGTAGATACATTTATCCACATAGTAGCTGTCAATATCAGACAAAATCAGATGATTTCTATATCTGTTATCCAACCCTGTAAACGAATTATTATTATTTTTTTTAAATTTCTCCCATTTATCTTCATCTTTTTTTATTACTGTCCCAATTATTTCATAGATCTGAGAAAAATTATTACTAAGATGAACATGCTTGAATCTTTCAGATACACCTCGCCAGCCATCAACCTTTTGTTTAGGGAGTTTATCAATATAATTTGAAATTTCCTTATGGGATATCAGCATCACATGAAGCTGTGCCTGATTACTTCTGTTACATTTTTCTGCAAAATCCTGAAGCATCTTTGTATCACTTACAGATGCACTTCTGATATTTGTCTCCAGGTATTTACTGAATTCATCGTAAATAACATATATTCCACTGTAACCCTTAGATTTTAGACTTTTTGCCACACTTTCATATAACTCAACAACATCAAAGCCTAGAAATGGATTAAAAACACTTCCTGCGCTAAGGGACGGAAATACTTTCTCAAACTGTTCGTAAGTTTCAATACTATATTCCTTTAGATTGGATTTAAATACCTCAACCGGTCTATCAATCATTTCAGAAAAAGAAGAATATACATCCGGAAATTCTTCCTTCCATCTATCAATCACATTAACAGCTGCCATATAATTTGTTTCAGGCATTATTTCCGTCAGGTTATTTTCTGAAAGAGTTTTTTGTAACGCAATCAAAAAAGCCTGTGATACACTTGTATTACTTCCACTTATTATCACAGGGAGAAGCTTCGTATCACAGCTGTAATACTCTGTCACTAAGTTTCTAAGCTCTTCATCTTCTTCAATAACCGGAAGTAAATTTTTAAAAAAACTTAAATCCTTTTTCATAAGAAGAGATAAAATAGTAAGTACAATATGAGATTTTCCTTTCCCATATGCACCTATAAGTATCCTGGCTCTGTCAGAATAATTACTAAAAGTACTTTTAATAACATCCTTTATCAGTATTATGGATGAATTAGTAGGAATAAAAGAACTCAGTTTATCATTTGTGTAAAGGTCATAAGCTATATTGACCGAATATTGAAAACCTTCTTCAACAGATAACATATCACTCATTTTTCCATTTCCATCCTTATGTCATTTATTCTTTAGTAAAGCTTTTATAGTATAATGAAACACACTCTTCAAACGATCTGTCATTCAGCACTCTGATAACATCCAATCCTGCTGTTCTTATTATTTTGATCTCACCGATTTTTTCCACAGCATACAGTATTTCCATCATAGTGATCGAATCAAGATTGAATATCCGTCCAATATTACATTCAGTATTCAAAAGATCACTCAAACTGATTTCCTGAACAAATTCGCCGTTTTTATGCGCATAGTCCTGAATTACAGCAAGTGTAACCCATGGATTAAAGGTTTTAGCTCCCGGAATACTTTTTTTATAAATAACTTCTCCCTTTTCTCTTCCAAGAATATCAATGAGTCCTATCTCTCCAAATGGCGAATCTATATTATTTTCGGCAGAGATTTTTGCTGGTGAAGTTTTATATCTAGGAATGTATGTATTGATAATGCAGGTAATATCATCCTCAAGAGATCTTCTTGCAACCTTCTTTCCATCTTCACCATTATGAAAATCTATATAGCTTTCAAGCTGAATAAGAAAATCTGATTTAGAAAAATCAGCAATGTCAAATACATTAAAAAAATAATACATAGCTGTCGCATTCTCGAAGTCAGATGCCATTTTGTAATGTAGAAGCAGTAACGTCCCCATTTCCTCTATGTAACAGTCGTTGTCAAAAACCAGACTTCCAAATTCTGTAAGCTGTTGTTCTCTTGTTCTTCCTTTCCCTTCAAAGGTAAGTCCTGTTACCTGAAGCCAATACCGGAGAGACTTAACCATGTTTGAACCAATACCAAGAACATCCATAGGATTTTCCTTTTTATCTACGAAAACATTAGGCTTAGCTACAACATATCTCATTCCTTTACTGAGCCAGCCTTTTCTTATAAAAAATGTTTCGTGACCTCTGAATTTCATTTATTCTGTCTTCCTCACTTAGTTCTTAGATATTTATCCATTGTGCATCCACCATCCAGTATTTTTGCTGACATACACATCTTACAGTGGACACATTTTTCAGAATCAATATAATATTCATCACCAATAATAGAGATTGCTCCCGCTCTGCATATTGACTCACATTTAAGACATTTTCTGCACGCATTGAATTTCCTTATCTGATAACCGACCATTCTCTGAATCTCTTCTTCATCAGCTACATTCATGGTTTTAATCTTTACAGCATATTCGTAATCCCGATGTTCAAACGGTTGTATGGAAAGAATTGGAACGTTCGTTCTTGTATCCAAAACGATTGTTTCATTTAACAGCTTCTGCCCAAGTTCCGGAGCAAGCCGCCCAAAGGGGATAAACATATTTACTAATTCATCATTGAAAGGACGGACAAGCTTATATATTTTTGCATGTTCCTCAGCTGTACAATTTGCAAATCTAAGTTTGACATCACCTGAAGCCTTTAGTCCATTTCCACCCTGTCTAGCCTTCCACATACCAGTATCTACATATACCTCAGGATCTGGTTTTCCTATTTTCTTAGCAAATTCAACCAGGAAATTCCTCCACTTTTCAGATTCTTCAGGCATATATATCCGGGACAAAAACTGGGCCCTCAAAGTATTATTTGGACAACACCAGCAGCCAACTCTGTCATAGCCATATCTGTAAGCATCATTAAAATCCACATTTTCGCCCAAAATATATAACCAGACATCTAAATCCTTCCAGAAGAAAATTGGCGAAGCTACTGTCTGCTGCTGAATCTTTACAGATTGTGCGTCATCCTCTATTCTGTTATATTTACTTCTGCTCACAGATTCATTTTTTCTTATTCCATAAAATGTAAGTATCTGTTGATTTCTATATAGCCTGTTTATCTCTCTTGTTATCGGTCCTGTTTTAAACATAGAACAGCACCATCTCATCATTCTTGCAGGTGGTCCTATATCTTCACAAACCTTCATAAAATTCTGTTCGTTATTTTTTGCTATACGGAATATTGCCTGCGGATGATTTTCTCTATATCTTTTCGCATATGCCGTTGTAGTAGGAAACTCAAGCGTTGTATTTCCAAAGATATGTACAATTTCCGGGTTACTAAGTGCCTTTATTACAATATCTGCAGTAGCTGTCGAATCTTTTCCACCAGAAAACGAAACAACAATATTCTCAGGTGGATATTTTTTTACTGCTTCTTTAATGAAACTATGAGCTTCTTCCACCAGATAATTTAAACGAACTTTATTAATATCTATAAAATCCCTGATATTTTCCTCAAAAAACTCATACGATATTTTTGAATAATTTTGTTTAAGTAGTTTGATTATTTCAGTAACATCAGCATCAAGATAAAGACTACTTGGAAATAAAACACTCTCCCCATCCACATAATATCTTCCGTTGGTTGCCCATACGCTTGAATCATTCAAGCTTCCCGGAACATATTTAAGAAGAATCTCAAAAAGCAGTTTTTCTTCAGGGAACACCGGCCGAATATCCGTAGTCATATATTTCATTTTTTTATTACATTTCGGACAAGAACCCTTAGATATTGAATTGTCTTCCTGAATAACCGGAACCTTACAATTACTACACCAATAGACAGAAGCCGGTATATCTTCTGAAGTAGCATTCCCACAAATAGGACATATTTTTTCTTTTATTTCAAGATTGCAGTTTTTACACCACATTAATCCATCCCTGCTCATTACTTTTTTAGTTAAAAAGATTATACAACTCTATTTTGCTCTGAGTCAAACATTATTATCTATCAGTTAATTTTTATACACTTTCAGTATCTCAAACTTGAAACTTTATCATGATAAAATTTAGCAGAGCATTATTTCTTTAGGGGGTTTTGTCATGCAGGATGAGGATAATAGGATAGCAATAGGTGAACGCATCAGAAGTTTCAGAATTTCTAAGGAATTCTCACAACAGGACTTTGCTGAGAGTATTGACATTTCTACTCCATTTCTTTCCAGTATTGAAAATGGTCGAAGAGGCATATCTTTTGACACACTATACAAGCTTTGCGCTATTCATAATATCAGTGCAGATTACATTCTATTCGGAAATAGAAATAAAAAAAATCCATCTGATGAGATAATAAATCTATCTAACCAGATGGATATTAATCAGTTAAAACATCTTTTAGCTTATATTCAAGCCTTGATCGATATGAAAGAATAAGAATTACAAATGCGCTTCTTCTGCATTTTTCTTAAGAAGTCTTTCTTCGTCATCTGACAGCCATATCTTCTTTCTTAGCATTTCAAATTCCTGTACTACGTCTGTTCCGGACACTGTCATGTTGTCCGAATTGATTGTAATCTTCATATCGTGCTGAAGGAACAGTCTAAGCGGATATTCATTAATATCTCTCACAGCGCCCGTCTGAAGATTGCTGGTAGGACACATTTCCAGCACTATATTTTTTCTTGCAAGCTCCTGCATAAGACTTTCGTCTTTTGCCGCCGCTACCCCATGTCCAATTCGTCTAGCTCCCATTTCAAGAGCCTGCCATATGCTTTCCGGTCCTGCAGCCTCTCCTGCATGAATTGTATATGGTATCTTATATTTCCTGGCCATTCCAAAGAAATCCTTAAAATCCTCTGTAGGAAATGCTGCTTCTGCTCCCGCAAGATCTATTCCAGCCACGAGACTATTTCCCTCGCTCATAAAATGTCTTGCAACCTCAACAGTTTCCATATTTGCTTCGTAAAGCTTTTCATTATTAACGCTTCCACGCATAAGACATAAAATGAATCTGATATGCGGATAATGCAGTTCTTCTCGTGCTCCAAGATTCACCCCTGTCACATCCTCATATTCTATAAGCTTCGACAGAAGATGAGCACTGTCCTTATTATCACCAGAGAAATCCAGTCTGTCCAGATAACCATCTATCACAGCCTGAACCACCTGCAGCTGTGTCAGTCCTCTAGTTGTATGCAGCTGTGGAGCAAATCTGATCTCGGCATAGTCCACACCAATCTTATAGAGATGTCTTGCCAGCTGAGAAATTGCAAATCTCAGATTCTCTTCAGTCTGAAGAAGCTTAATTGGAAGATCAAAACGTTTCAGATATTCGCTTAGACTCTTTTTTCTCTCATATTCACTGCATCCTGCAACACTAAATAGATTGCGTAATTCATCATCCTCATAAGGCAGTTCAATCTCCGCCGCACTGTCAAGCCAGGACAAAACCTTTACTGCCTCCAAAGGAAGCGAACCGTCAAAATGCAGATGTAAATCTGTATACCCCATACTTTTCCTCCTTATAAATATTACTAATCACTAACGATAAAAGTCTTGCATTAAAAGTTATAATATGCTAACATTTGTTTGAATTATATATTGAATATTAACATAAGTTATTTGATTATATCTACCTTATTATTTTACTAACTATCAAACTAGAAAACTATTAAACTAGCAAAAACTATTAAACTATTAAGTTGATTTTTCAGTTTAATTTTTTATATGTTCAAATGAATCTGCTCTGCAGATTCTTATATTTTAAATTAAGGGGGACACGACATTGTCTATGGAAATTCGCCAATCTGCAGAGGATTATCTGGAAGCTATACTCATGATCAAGGAAAAGAAGGGTTATGTTCGTTCTATCGACGTAGCCAATCAGTTAAGTGTATCAAAGCCCAGCGTAAGCTACGCTACAAAGAGACTTCGTGAAAACGGCTACATATCCTTCAATGAGGATGGTATGATATCACTTACCGAATCAGGTATGGAAATAGCTTCAAAAATCTATATGAGGCACAAGGTTCTTACTGATTTCTTTATCCATCTGGGCGTAGATGAAACTATAGCCGCTGAGGATGCGTGCAAGATAGAGCATGATCTTACTGAGGAAACCTTCTCAGCACTTTGGAAACATGCACAGGAAAATAATCTTACAACACTAGAGTAAGAAACTTAATATTTTATGATTCTAAGCAGCTCATTTCTGTAAATGAAATGAGCTGTTTTTTGTTATCTTGTTATCTCTCTGCCGACGCTCCCGTATAGAGCTGATAATACTTACCCTTCAGTTCGAGGAGCTCGTCGTGGGTTCCTCTCTCTATTATTCTTCCTTGTTCAAGTACCATAATGCAGTCGCTGTTCTTTACTGTAGACAGTCTATGTGCAATGACAAATGTAGTCCTTCCTGCCATCAGTTTATCCATACCCTCCTGCACCTCACGCTCTGTTCTTGTATCGATTGATGATGTCGCTTCGTCAAGAATAAGCGCAGGAGGATCTGCTACTGCAGCTCTTGCAATTGCAAGCAACTGACGCTGTCCCTGACTCAGATTGCCGCCATCTCCAGTAAGCAGCGTATCATATCCCTCAGGAAGCTGTCTTATGAAATGGTCCGCATTTGCAAGCTTAGCTGCTTCGATACATTCTTCATCCGTTGCATCCAGTCTTCCATATCGAATATTCTCCATGACTGTTGCAGTAAAAAGATGCGTATCCTGAAGTACAAGTCCCAGTGAGCGTCTAAGGTCGCCCTTCTTAATCTTATTTACATTTATATTGTCGTATCTTATCTTTCCATCCTGAATATCATAGAATCTGTTTATAAGATTGGTGATTGTAGTCTTGCCCGCTCCGGTGGAACCAACAAATGCAATCTTCTGTCCCGGTTTAGCAAAAACAGAAACATTGTGAAGAACCATCTTCTCGTCTGTGTAACCAAAGTCAACATCATCAAGTAAAATGTCACCCTCAAGTTTCACATAATCCACACTCTTATCAGCCTGATGCTGATGCTTCCAGGCCCAGATTCCAGTTCTTTCATTAGATTCAGTAAGCTTACCGTCTGCAGTTTCCTTTGCATTAACCAGAGTAACATATCCATCATCTATTTCAGACTTCTCATCCATCAGTTTAAATACTCTGTCAGCTCCCGCAAGAGCCATAACGATAGAGTTAAATTGCATTGACACCTGATTTATTGGCATGTTGAAGCTCTTGTTGAAGGTCAGGAAGGATACAAGGCCACCAACTGTAAGAGGCGCTATTCCCGCAAAGGATGCTCCTTTCACACCAAATCCTGAAAGCACAAGAAATGCTCCTATAACTATACATATTACATAGCTGAGGTTACCAATCTGCGCCATGGATGGCATGAGAATATTTGCATATTTATTAGCATTATAAGCACTGTCATAGAGCTGTTCATTCAGCTTATCGAATTCATCGATGCTTTCCTTCTCATGACAGAAAACCTTGATGACCTTCTGTCCAGTTATCATTTCCTCAATATATCCATTTTCTTTACCAAGATCCTTCTGCTGCGCAAGGAAATAACTTCCGCTCTTCTTTGAAATCTTCATTGTTACACCCAGCATGAAGAATACCATCATAAATGAAACTATCGTAAGCGGGATGCTTCTTATGATCATGCAGATAACAACACCTATAATTGTAAGTGCACTCGAATAAAGCTGAGGAATACTCATACTTATCATCTGTCTCAGAGTATCAACGTCATTTGTATAAATGGACATGATGTCACCATGAGTGTGGGTGTCAAAATATTTAATCGGAAGTGATTCCATATGGTCGAACAGGCTGTCACGAACACGTCTCAGAGTTCCCTGAGATACATTTACCATAATTCTGTTATAGGCATAGGTTGAAATAACACCTATTGCATAGAATCCGGCTGTTCGAAGGATTGCACCAAGCAGTGGACCAAAATCCTTGCTTCCATTTCTCACCATAGGATCAATGTAATCATCAATCAGAGACTTCATAAACATTGTTCCCTGAAGATTTGCCAGTACACTGACTAAGATAAATATGAAAACGAGTACCATCTGTACTCCATAATATTTAAATACATATTTCATCAGACGTTTGAATATCTGACCCGGATTTTCAACCGTTGGCTTCATGCCACGTGGGGTTCTTGCCATTGTCTTAACTCCTCTCTATATCATTCACAGCAATAGTTCTTATTCATCAAAGTCCTTGCTTCCACCTTGCTGTGATTCATAGACATCTCGATAGATTTCGTTATTTGCGAGCAATTCTTCGTGAGTTCCGAACCCATTTATCTCGCCAGCTTCCATAACAATTATCTTATCAGAATCCATTACACTGGATACTCTCTGTGCAATAATAATCTTTGTTGTATCCGGTATGAACTCTCTAAAGGATTTTCTTATTCTTGCATCTGTTGCTGTATCTACAGCACTTGTAGAGTCATCAAGGATAAGTATCTTCGGCTTTTTAAGAAGAGCTCTTGCGATACATATTCTCTGCTTCTGTCCACCAGAAACATTGGTTCCGCCCTGCTCAATCCTGGTGTTATATTTATCTGGAAAGCCTTCTATGAAATCATCGGCGCAGGCAAGCCTGCAGGCTTCCTTGCATTCCTCTTCGGTTGCATCCTTATTACCCCATCTCAAGTTCTCTAAAATAGTGCCGGAAAAAAGCACATTCTTCTGAAGAACTACTGCCACATTGTTTCTGAGAGTTTCCAGATCGTAGGAACGGACATCCTTGCCACCAACCTTTACTGATCCTTCTGAAACATCGTAGAGACGGCTGATCAGATTTACAAGACTTGTCTTTGAACTACCTGTCGCACCGATTATTCCAATAGTCTGGCCGGATTCTATATGAAGATTAATATTTTCAAGAACCGGACTCTCAGCAGTTTCATTATATCTGAACATTACATTTTCAAAGTCTATGCTTCCATCCTTTATCTCATAATCTGGATTATCAGGATTCTTCAGGTCTGTCTCTTCAAGCAGGACTTCAGAGATACGCTGCCCACTAGCTGCCGACATTGTTATCATAACAAATACCATCGAAAGCATCATGAGGCTTATAAGTATCTGCATACAGTATGCAAGAAGCGTAGACAGATCACCTGTTGTCAGGCTTCCTGGCGTACCACCGCCGTTTACGATGAGCTTTGCACTAGTCCAGCTGACCATGAGAATGCAGAAATAAATGGTAGACTGCATAAGCGGCATTGTAAGCGCCATTATGCTTTCAGCTTTAACAAAAAGCTTATAAATCATTCCACTGGATTTTTTGAATCTTTCTCTTTCGTAATCCTCACGAACAAAGCCTTTAACAACACGAATTGCAGATACATTTTCCTGAACACTCTCATTCATTTCATCATACTTTGGAAAAGCAGCTGTGAAATATTTTGTAACACGAAGCATGAGTGAGCCACCCACGATTGTCAGAAAAATAACCGCACCAAGATAAACCATAGCAACACTCGGACTTATCCAGAATGCAGCAATCATAGCAACCACAAGATTGATTGGAGATCTTGCCATCATTCTGAGAATCATCTGGTATGCATTCTGAACATTTGTGACGTCAGTTGTCATACGGGTCACAAGACTTGCAGATGAAAATCTGTCAATATTAGAAAATGCAAAATCCTGAATCTTTCTGTACATATCCCGTCTCAGGTTCTTAGCGAGACCAGCTGATGCCATAGCGCCATACTTACCGCCCATAACACCGGCATATAGAGCCCCCAGTGCCAGAACTATCATTATCCCTCCATACATGAAGATTCTGGAAAGGTCTATGCTATCGCCTTCAGAAATATTAATTACTTTTCCCATAACTATAGGAATAATTGTCTCGAAAATAACCTCGAGGATCATAAAAAATGGAGTCAGAAGCGAGGCTTTCTTAAAATCCTGCACTTCCTTTAGAATCGTTTTAAAAACTTTCAATTATTTTTCCTCATCCTTTTCAAAAATCAATAGTACAAATAGTCTAACACTTTTTCCATTTCTTTACAATTGAATAAATATATGCTACTATTCTCTTGTTGGTCTGCGATATATATGTAAAGGTTTTTAAGCTTTTATAGAGACTTTACCAAACAGTTACTTATGCGGATACACAACAATAATGAACAGGGAGTTTTGAAAAATGATTGAATTTAAAGTTGGAATTATGGGGGCCGGTCATATTGCCGGCGTTATTGCTGATACACTCAATAAACTTGATGGATTTGCTCCATATGCCATAGCATCCAGAGATCTTGACCGGGCTATTGCATTTGGAACTGATCATAACATCAAGACCTGCTATGGTTCATATGATGAACTTCTGGCAGATCCAGAGGTTGAGCTTGTATATATCGCTACTGTTAATTCAACCCATGCAGAGCTTGCAAGAAAATGTATCGACGCAGGTAAGCCATGTCTCGTTGAGAAGCCATTTTCCTATAATGCACAGACCTGTAAGGAGATAATGGATTATGCTACAGAGAAGAAAGTCTTCTGTGGCGAAGCTATGTGGCTGAGATATCTTCCAATGATGCGACTTGTCAGTGAAATACTTGGCAAGGGAATCATCGGAGATGTAAGAGCAATTACCGCTACACTTGGATATGATCTTCACGATAGAGAAAGACTTACAAGCCCTGAATTAGCCGGTGGTGCACTTTTGGATCTTGGTATATATCCTATCACTGCACTCTTTATGATCATGGGAGGACCTCCAGTTTCAGTTGCCTCTAACTATTCCAGACTACAGACTGGTGTAGATGCATTTTCTACAATTCAGATCAGCTTTCCAAAGGGCAAGTTTGCTACAATAATCACTTCCATGATGGGAGTTCTTGATAACAAATGTATGATCTACGGAACAAGTGGACGTATTGAAATGGATAACATTAACTGTCCTTCACGTGTTAAGGTATTCGCACCTAACGGACAGCAGATGCAGGAGCTTGGAGTTTCTGAAAAGCATATAAATGGATATGAGTATGAATTCATTGCTGCCAGAGAAGCAGTAATCGTAGGTCGTCTCGAGACACCTCAAAATACAAGAAATGATATCATCAATCTCTACTCATTTACAGATACTCTTAGAAAGACCTGGGGAGTTATCTATCCTCTTCCTGGAGAAGATTCTCTCGAGCAGCTGAATCCTAAGGTAATGAAGGTGTAAATATATAAAATATATAAAAAGTGGCTGTTGCAAATCTCGTCAGATGATCTGCAACAGCCTTTTATTTTTTTGTTTTATTGTACCATATCTGCTTTGCTCGGAGCAACAATGCCCTATATCTGATTCTTTAATAGCGCAATCAGATCTGCTGCCTCTATCTGGCCAGGTGCACTTCCTTCACCTATCGAAGCAAAGGTAAGACATGCGCCGGTTTCTTTTCCCTTAAAGCGTGATACAAGTCCAATATCTCCCATAGAAATGATGGTGAGCGGTTTAAAGGTTTCCTTATCAAGTCTTTCCTGAAGCTCCAGCATTCTCCTTACATCGAATTCATTTCGAGGCATAACAGCAAGCTTTAATATATCAGCTCCAAGAATTTCCATACTACGAATTATCTCTTCGATTTCATTATCATGTGGTGTTCTCTGGAAATCGTGATATGACATAACAACCTTAGCACCCTGCTCGTGAGCCATGTTTGCAAGTCTCGCAACCTTATAATTTCCTCTTCTGACTTCCACATCTACCATATCAATGAATCCGGTAGAAAGAACCTTTTCATATAATGGAACAATATTTGATCCAACTCTGTCATGACGGAATTCACCGCCCTCTTCTTCACTTCTAAATGTAAATAGAATAAGGCGATCTGAAAACATTTCTCTTATGGAATGAAGCACACTCAACAGCTCTTCTGTATCAAAAAGCGCCTCAAAATAGTCTGCCCTGAATTCTATTACAGCCACCTTAAGTTCCGGGTAAGAAGCATATTCACTATCTAATCTGATCAGTTCTTCTTTTATCTTCCCAGCATGCTCAAGCAATTCTTCAGTTGTCCTTCCGATAAGAGGTACTGCAATCCTCGGAGAACCATCTCCAAAAGAATAATCCCCTATTACTATTTTCTCCATAGCCTTCTCCCAAGCTTTATTTGTACACAAAGTAGCAGAGCAATCCCTGTATAAAACACATTATAAACTCCCAGCCCACAAAGAACAATACTACTTTTTTGGTTTCCCACTTTAAATTCTTTCTTAAATGGTCATGGAACGGAAATCTGATGTTTTTCAAAAAGTCCTTCTTCGTTGCTCTCATTACTGCAAGCTTCACAAGACCAAGACCACCATCAAATGCAAAGACTAGTGAAAGCAGGATAAATGAAAATGGCGAACCAGACTTCATACACATAAGTGCTATTGTAAAGCCTATAGTTCTTGAGCCTGCATCTCCCATAAGAACTGTACTTGGATTCCAGTTATATGCAAGATATGCAACTATCGCAAACGCCAGAAACATATCCATAGAAGCATATTTACCCATCTTATCATTGAAAAGAAGCTGAAGAGCAAAAAGCTCTACTACAGAAATCGTTCCACAGAGGCCATCCACACCATCCGTACAGTTGGTTATATTAATAGATGCCCATATCATCATGACAGCTAATATTCCATAAACAACAACTGGAAGGTGAATAGTCTCTCCAAGGAAAGATATATCACTTGAATTATGAACCAAAAATACTACAACAGTTACAACTGAAAGAAACAGATCGAGCATTCCCTTAGTCAGCTCTCCCCATGGATTTTTAGCAGCATCATCTAAAAATCCAGTCATCATCATTGCTGTACTCAGTATCGCATAAAGAACAAGTTCCAGATCAAGTGGCAGAAATACAAGACAACCAAGCAGATATACCATTATAAAAACTAAACCTACTCCAGTTGCCTTACCACTTGATTTATCGTTTATAAGTACCTTGTTTCCATCCTTATCAATGACGTATTTCCCACCGTCCCTTGGAAGAAACGCAAATGGTTTCGCCAACAATATATAATTGATAATAAATACTACCGCAGCAGCCACTACTGTTATCACATTATCTGAAAACTTAGGGCTAAGCAAATTATAAAGCATTCCACATTCCTCACATACCGGATTTTTTCATTTTAATTTACTAATTTTTGTTTTTTCATTATTATTTTTTTCAGATCACAAAACTGCAGTCAAGCAGATGCAAATCATTAATATGTTTCTGTAGTTGAGTCTTCGAGAAGGTCTTCCGGATTCACACTTCCATTAGAAGAATCATTTGAAGAATCACTTGAAGAGTCATTTGAAGAGTCATTTTCACTTTCTGAGTTATCTCCATTATCTGATGAATCAGAATTGCCATCACCAAAATCAAAAGACCACTCCGGAGAATCAGGATCCGATCCCCATTCAAAGTGATATTCATATCCGTCTGAACCCTCTGAACCCCAGAAATTATCATAGAAATACTTATATATATCATCTACATCATATTTTCCATTCAGAAGATCACCAGGATCAATTCCATACTGACCGAAAAAGTCTTCAAAGCCATTATTTCCACCTAAAAACGGATTATTCTGACCCATTCCGAGCTGACTTAGAATCACCTTAATAATGTCTTCGGGACTTGTAATCTGAATAGTATTAGTAACCGAATCCCCATCCAGTTTATTAACTGTTTCACCATCTAATCCCGCAAGATCAAGGTCTACTGAAATCTCTTTATTAGGATTAGTATATTCCATAACAACATTAAGATAGCCAGCAGAAGCATAGTCAGTAGTTATATCGAACTGAGTTTCACCATTCTCAGAATCAATCTTAATACTGCTACTTGTATTGGAAGCAACAAAATCATCACCATTATTATGAGATTCCAGAGAAAATGTAGCAGTACCTGCATCTGAACTTTCACCTAAACTTAGTCCAGAACTTTTCCCTTTATCTTTAATCTCTGTAGATAAACTGAAGCCTCTGACATAGCCGCCTTCAACATACACTTCAAATACAACATCGTTCTGTATTATCTGGCTGGCATTCTTGCTAATGTCCTGAAGAATTTCAGTAACAGACTGACTACTACTACCAGGCTGCTCTTGACCGAAACCAGGTTGCTGCTGACCGAAACCAGGTTGCATACCATAGCTATCAGAATCCCCAAATCCAGGCATCTGTCCCGGACCACCAGGAAACTGCCCTGAACCTCCCGGCTGCTGTCCCTCACCGCCTGGTTGCTGTCCCTCACCGCCTGGAGATTGCTGATCTTGTCCTCCCGGTTGCTGTAGTTGTTCAGACTGAGATCTGTCCACCATTGAGATAAGGCCATTTAATAATTTTACAGCTTCAGACTGTTTCAGTGTGACTTCGTATTTCTTACATTTATACTTACCAAATTCCTGCTTTCCAGCTTTTTTAACCTTTGCATTCTTCCAAATGCCTTCGAAAAGCATGTGAAGTCTGTTGCCAAAACCTGGCTTGGTGCCTTTTCCATCAACAGCCTGATTGTTATTTGGTAACTCAATTCCTATATTCCGGCCTTCTTCTCCCGGTTTTAGAATCAGCTTCTGACCATCATAATAAACCTGTAATTTATTATTTTCGCTTGTAATATCTGCAGATATCTCGTTAGTCTTTGAATCCTTAACGATGTCCGCATGTATCTCGGTTTTTTTATCAGTGTCAGATTGTCCGATAATACTCTGTCCATAACCACTTGATTCATCCAAGATACTAATGTCAGCGTCAATGGTTCCACCAGTTTCATTGAATTCCTGAATAAGCTGTCCTACCGGATTCGCCTCTTTCTGTCCATAGGTTCTCTCAATCGCATTATGGAGAATCTTTTTGGGATTAAAAATAAATAATGCAAGAATTGCAGAAGAAAGAAGTATCATAAGTATCGCCGCTGAAGCTGCAATGATCAGAATACCCCTTCCAGGAGAATTCTTAGTTGCTTTATTTTTTCTATTCCCACCTTTTTCAGTTTTATCCTTATTACCGTTTTCCCTGATACCTTGGTCCAGGAAGTCATTTCTTTCAGATGAAGACTGTGAATAAGAATCACCTGTATTCTCTGAAGAGTACATAGCCGACTCATCATTAAATGTCATAACCGGCTCATTTTCATTTCCAAATATGTTATTATCTTCCCCATAATCACTTTTTCCGTCGAAACCAAAGCCCATAATAATGTCCTCCATATTAAACACAACAGAAAAAAGATATTAACCTACAAACTATCAAGCAAAGGATTAATATACCTTTGCTTCTTCCTCACCATTCATCACGCGAAGTGCTCCCTGTGCAAGTGCAAGAAGCTCATCCTCACCTGGATATACCGTAACTGGTGCGATAAAGCCTACTCTTTCTTTGATCGCATCTGTCACTGCCTCGCCATATGCTATTCCACCGGTAAGGATTATCTGATCCACCTTGCCCTTCAAAACTGTAGCCTGAGCGCCGATATCCTTCGATACCTGATATACAAATGCGTCAAATACAAGCTTTGCTTTTTCCTCTGTAAGGCTTCTCTTATAAACCTCCTGAGCATTATTTGTGCCAAGGTATGCATTATATCCACCATTTCCGATAAGCTTCTTCTTGATTTCAGCCTGAGTATATTTTCCAGAGAAGCACATATCAACCAATGCTCCTGGAGGAACAGCACCAGCTCTCTCAGGTGAAAATGCGCCATCTCCTGAAAGTGCGTTGAATACATCTACAACCTTACCACCAGTATGTGCACCTACTGAAACTCCGCCACCCATATGAACGACAATCAGATTCAGTTCTTCATAAGACTTTCCAGCTTCTTTTGCATATCTTTTTGCAACTGCCTTCTGATTAAGTGCATGGAATATAGATACTCTAGGAAGTTCCGGAACACCAGAAATCCTTGCAACATCATCCAGTTCATCGACTACAACTGGATCAACTATATAAGAAGAAACTCCTATTTCATCTGCAATAGACTTAGCAAGTATACCACCTAAGTTAGACGCATGCTCACCACCAACCGCATTCTTAAGATCCTCAACAAGAGCATCTGTTACTGCGTAGGTTCCACTTGGAATAGGCTTCAGAAGTCCGCCTCTTCCAACTATTACATTAAAGCTGCCAAGTTCCTGACCGCTTTGCTTCAGGAACTGCAGAATAAGGTTCTTACGAAAATCTATCTGATCTACTATTTTGTCGAACTGAGCAATCTCCTCAGTAGTGTGACGAAGTGTCTCTTCTTCAACAAGCTTCTCATCTTCAAAGATTCCAAGCTTCGTAGAAGTTGAGCCTGGATTTATAATAAGTGATTTAATCATTTTCATATCCTCTTTTAATATAATTAATAATCATTACCCCGTTTTCTTGAGAAACGTTTCATAGTATTGAATCCAGTCTGTTACTTATTCTTCTTTGCAAGTGAATCAGCAACAAGAGCACCAATAGCAAGTGAATTCACCTTAACCTCAAAGTTGTCTGAACGAGATGTAAGAATAACTGGCGCTGCTGTACCTGTAATCAGGTTACCATTATTACCCTTTGTAAAATGTACCATACACTTATATACAAGATTACCTGCGTGGATATCAGGGAACAGAAGAACATCTGCGTCTCCTACAATCTTACGTCCGGTTGCCCCCTTATGCTGAGCAGCCTCAGGGCATGTAGCAAGATCAAGTGACAGAGGTCCATCAACTATACAACCGGTAATCTCACCCTTTTCATTCATCTTAGTGAGTTCATCTGCTTCTACTGTTTCAGGCATCTTAGGGTTTACAACCTCAACAGCAGTAACAGGCGCCACCTTAGGATTCATAACACCACAAGCCTCACAGATTTCAACAGTATTACGTATTATATTTGCCTTATCCTCAAGAGTTGGATATGGAACAAATGCAACATCAGTAAGGAAAAGCAGATGATCAACGCCTTCCATATCAAATACGCATACATGCGAAAGTGGACGTCCGGTTCTGAGGCCTACTTCCTTATCCAGTACGCTCTTAAGAAAGTCCTTGGTATCAATAAGGCCTTTCATATACATGTCTGCTTCACCATCATGAACCTTTTTAACTGCGACGAGGGTAGCTTCAACGGGGTCTTTAACATCCACTACTTCATAATCAGCAAGATTCATTCCGATTTCATCTGCAATCTCTTTAATCTTATCAGCATCTCCAACAAGAATGGAATCAGCGATATTTTTCTCCTTAGCAGCCTTAACAGCAAGCAGTACCTCACTGTCCTGGGCAACAGCTACTGAAACCTTCTTCTTTTCAACGTGTGAAAGCTCCTTAAAAAGATCTTCAAAACTCTTGTTCATAATAATTTTCCTCCACCTCTCAGCATACAGCTTTCATGACAAAAGCTCATACGACAAGATTATTCTTTATTTTTATTCACTTTATCTACTATAAGCTGCGTTACAAAAGGCGCAATACTAAGAAGAATAACGATAAAGGATAGATACTTCTCCGTATTCTGCTTATTATATGCCTTTCTGAAAGCAGCCTCGATATTTTTCTTATCTCTCTTATGCTGCTTTTTTTCTTCTTTTTTTCTTTTTTTAATAATCTTCTTTATTTCCTTTGCGGATATGCTCTTTGCCCGCTTTGCTCTGCTTACACCATTTTTCTCCATACCTAAAACCTCCCACTTTTTTCTACAACTCATCCATAGACACTTAACTCCATATATGTGCCAGATAGCTTATTATCCCCGCTACCGAGATAAGCACTAGCATTGGTATCGTTCCTATAAGAGTCTCCCTGACTCCTTTTTTATGAACTCTGTCATTTCCGATGAAACGATGAACTCCATCTTTTTCTATGAGTTCAACCTCTTCACCCTTCTCATATATACAGAACATAGGACTCTGCTTCGCATATACAGTATTTCCATTATCAGTCTTAATGGTCATCTCCATATAAGTTTTATGAGTCATTTCGTCCTGAACTTTTTCAATGGACTTAATCCGTCCCGATACGACCTGCCAGTCCTTTATCTTTCTTTGCTTCCTGTGAGCTCCACCGGCGGAGATAAAATATACCTCCACCAGCAGTGCAACCACAAAAAACACCGCAACAATATTTGATATCATGTTTTATTTTTTCCTTCTTCTGATCCAGATTACAAGACCTACTATAATTAAAGTAAGTGGTGTCAAGAGAATGAGAACTAAACCAATAATTACTACATTTGAGCTAGGTACTGTTACATACTGAGCTGTCATTGGCTTTGATGGAATGGAAACTGTATTTTCAACCTCAACAAGCTTTCCAATCATGTTTCCGAAAAGCTTTGAGTTATTTCCAGATACAGTCTTATCAACAGAATCATCTGTCATAACTGGTGAACCAAATACAACCAGTTTAGCATTATTCTTCTCACTGTAAGCACCAAGAAGGAACTGTCCTTTCTCGTCCCCTTCCTCAAAATCAACAGACTTAGCATTTACTATGTCCTTCTTCAGAATAGCTGATGTAGAGGTCTGGGCAAGTGCAACCACATTACTTGCTGGAGCAGCAGCCTCAGCGTCTGTGCCAGAAGCTTCTGTTGCTGCAGCCATATCCTTCATGGCAACAGACTGAATCATAAGTGTTGTATCACCACCGGAGGTTCCAGTCTCAGTATTGGTAAGAATTGAAGTAAGTAGATAATCCTGCTGCTGATAATAATGATTTCTATCATTTTCAACAACCATACCACTCTCAACGCTGATTCCAAAATCACTAATAAGTGCATTCCAGTTATCCAGCGGCTTTTCTGTAAATCTGAGTGTCATGTAGATTTTTCCACCAGCTTCAACATATGCTCTCAGCATAGCAAGTATGTCATCATTAATATCTGTTTCTGGTGCAAGAATAATAAGTGCATCAGCATCTTCAGGAATTGAATCAACTCTCATTACATCGAGAGATTTAACTTCCATATTAGTCTTGGAGATGACGCTTCTGAATTCGCCGCCAAGATCAAGCTCTCCGTTGCCAGTCACCTTATATACTACAGGATTATCCTCTGAAAGTACATAAGCAATTGCACCTGTTATCTGACCTTCTGCGTCATAACCTGTAGGATCTGAAGAACCAGTATAATAATACGACATCTGGTCATATGTAAAATAATTAGAGCTGTCTACTACCTTATATTTATCTCCGCATACTACCACAACACTGCTTTCGGAAATGGATTCTTCTCCATATTTCTTAGCAAATTCCGGAGTCTTCTGTGGATCAACATATTCTATTTTAATATTCTTAAACTCACCGTAATGTCTGAGAGTTTTCTTAATATCAGTGCCTAAAGCACTTTCCTTAGCATATACATAAAATGTAATCTCTTTGTCAGTTGAATTAACAACCTCTCTTGTCTGCTCAGTTATCTCATACATTTTCTGAGATGAAACATCAAATGTAATATATTTTTCTGGAAGCTTGCTGAATCCCCAGTTTCCAACAACGATAACTGCAATAACGATTACTGCATATGCAGTGGTTCCAACATCTCTCAGGATTCTTCTCTTCTTATAAGTACATCTTCTGCTTCTGATACCATTTATTGTAAGGAAAATGAATATCACTATAACAGAAATAAAGTAAAGCACTGCCTGAAGACTAAGGGACGCAGTTGTAAAGTCATACAGTCTTTCATTAAAGTTCAGGCAACTAACCACCTTGCTTGCAATAGGAACTGAGCTGAAAAGATTTACAAAGAAGCTCATTATATGCACAAGGAACAGTACTAAAACTGTAATAACCGCTGATACAATAATATTCTCTGTAAGAGATGAGAGAAAAAGTCCTATTGAGATTGCAGCCAGTCCATACAACCAGTAGCCAAGAAGTGCTGTATAGGATTCACCTATTGAAACATCACCATATGCACTGAGAAGCAGTGGGAAGCAGGCTGATACCGCAGCTGGAATACTAAATACAGCAACCAGTGCCAGGTATTTACCCATTACAACACTAAAAAGTGAAACAGGTGCTGTAAATATCAGCTGATCTGTCTTATCTCTTCTTTCCTGTGCCATGATCTTCATGGTCAGAACAGGAATAAGGATAATAAACATGAAAACTACATATCCATAAATGTATCCTACATTTGCAGAACCTTGAAGAAGGTTATTTGCAAAGAAATATAAACCAAGAAATGCAATATTAACTGCTATAAAAAGCCATCCGATCACATTGTTGAAGAATGATCTGAATTCCTTCTTAAATACTGCCAGCATGATCAGTCACTCTCCTTTCCATCTGAAGTTAATGTATCCGTCTGATCATCATCTGATGCGTCGGAGTCTTTTATTTTCTTTATTTTGTTAATCATAGAACCTCTTTTAGCGGTTTCTTTTGAATCTGTATCACTGTCCTTAGACAAATTGACTGTATTCGATTCTTCGCTATCATCCGTATCTTCATCAGACAGTGCAGCATCAACAGCCTTCTCTATCTCTTCTGAAGGGCTCGAAGCTGATTCGGTATCTCTGCCTGTCATATGGATAAATACATCCTCAAGAGATTCAATATTTTCAGCCATAGCAATAATTGGAAGTCTTTTTTCTGCTGCTGCGTAGAAAAGAGTCTTTCTTATATCATTGTTATGAGGAGTAGTGATTTCAACATCAACCTGTGGTTCACTGGATTTGCCACCGTCTGTTGCGAGAACATCTGTTTTTTCATTTGCAGATTCGTCGCTATCTTCGCTATTTGAAGCATCAGCGTCACTATCCTTTTTATCAGCACCGCCTCTGGATGCGATTATCTTGAATGCATCAATTCCTGGAATATCATCTAACAGTGAATTAACCCTATCGATTGTACCAATAAATGTACACTTGAGTTTACGAACATCACCATCCGATTCCATGTGAAGCAGGCTCTGAGTATTATCACTTGCAACTAACTTGCCCTTAGAAATAATAAAGATGTGATCACATATTTCACTTACCTCAGACAGGATATGTGAGCTGAGAATTACTGCATGTTCTTTCGAAAGATCCTTTATCAGCTTTCTAATCTCTATAATCTGAACAGGATCAAGACCAACAGTAGGTTCATCCAGAATTATTACATCAGGACTACCGGTAATTGCTGCAGCAAGACCAACTCTCTGCTTATAACCTTTTGAAAGATTTGCAATAAGTCTCTTCTGCATGTCTACCAATCCGGTAAGCTCCATTACACGCTGAACCTCTGCCTTACGCTCAGCCCTTGGAACCTTCTTCAGTTCAGCAACAAATCTTAAGTATTCGATAACTCTCATATCATTATATACCGGTGGAATCTCCGGCAGATATCCGATATGCTGCTTTGCCTTTACAGGATTCTTAACAATATCATAATCTCCTACTTTAACTGTTCCGGCAGTTGCCCCGATATATCCGGTAATGATATTCATCGTGGTACTTTTACCGGCTCCGTTCTCACCAAGAAGTCCATATATCTTACCCTTCTCGATAGAGAGCGATAGGTCGCTTACGGCCTTATTTTCGCCATAGACCTTAGTCAGGCCCTCAACCTCAATCATCTCATTTTCCTCCAATAATTTTAAATCTATTTCAACAAAACTACAGTATAACACAAATGTGACAAATGGGTGAATTATTTTTGAGAAAAATTGATGAGAAAGCCATCTTTTTTTCATCTTCCAACAAATTACAGGCCAAAAAACCCTCAGGTTTTCACAAACCTGAGGGCTATCATCTTTTAACATTTATATAACAGATTACTTTTATCTAATAATGTAATCTACCATTTAAATATTTACAACTATATTCTAATTTACAGCTGTGGACCTGCAGCAACGAGTGCCTTACCAGCTTCATTTGTTTCATACTTCTTGAAGTTCTTGATGAATCTCTCTGCAAGATCCTTAGCCTTAGCATCCCACTCAGAAGCATCTGCATATGTATCTCTAGGATC
>JAILEL010000325.1 GCA_024687845.1 Eubacterium sp. | reverse complement strand
CCTCATAAACCTGCTGAACTGCTTTTCCAACACTGGCTGACATTCCAGCAATGCCCATTGGCGAATAAATATAAATTCCATTCATATCTATCTCTGAGTCGTTGGATTCAACTTCAACATTTGTTGACTTTGTTACCTTTGCAAACAGTTCTTCATTTTTGATGCTGATAAATACATTATCCGGCAGCTTCAGTTCAACCACATCATTATCATTTTCATTTTTGATTATACGTACTTTTATTCCACTGGAATCCTCCTGTGGCTTATAGGAAATATAGTCATCTGAGGCTTCTACAAGTTCACCGGTTTCTTCATTTCTGGATACTCTGCTGAGATAGATAGTATTATCTTCAAATGTGATTCCCGAAACCAAAGTTCCTTCTTTTTCATACTGCTTCACTATGTTGCCATCAGGATGCACTATATAAAGTTTCTGGAAAAGGAACACTGGAGTTCCATCTACATCTTTAGAAACATCTTCTCCCTTTGAAACTCCATACATGATATCTTCACCCACAAAACCAAGGATGGCAATAACATATCCATTTTCAGTTTTCTCTACTGTTTTGCCTGTCTTGAAATTTATAATGGAAACTTTCTGAACATTTGTTTTATCACTTGTATCTGGATAAGCAACAATAGTCTGATCAGCAGATACGAGGATCTGACTCGATGGAATACCTTCAACAATTATGTCCTTCTGTCCTGAAAACAGATCCACATCCAGAAGTTTATCACCAATAAGAGTATAGAAATGCCTGTTTGATTTATCATAATAAGAAAATCTTCCGGCAGAGATTTTCATAGCATCTAAACTGAGATCAGCACCTACAAATGCCAACTCCTTAAGAGTCGAATCCTTAATGTTGTACTCATATAGAGCTACACCATTTTCGCCTTCCCTTGGTCCCTCATTTATACGACCATATATAACAAAGTCCAGCATTTCCTCATTCACCATGAGCAAATGAACTCCATAGCCTTCCTGTGGGCTCCTCTCTTTTTCAGCTTCCTCAGTAGAAGAACCATATGCATTGGAATATGTCTTCGTAGTATTGTCATAGACCCAAACGCTGTTATCAGCCACGAATGCAATGAGCTTGGACTTCTCATCAGCTACAAACTGAGGACTTCTATCCGATGTAATTCCCATACTGATACTATTGGTAACTGCATCAAAGCAGGTCTCATTAAAGTCCTGATTTACACATCTTCTATAATCATGAACATTTATCCTTGCTCCACCATTATCATATTCAAGCGAAAAGAACTCGGAAACAGCATAAGTTACCGCTCCCCCAGCTCCATCCTCAGAGATAGCTTTATATCTAAGTTCAACCACCGCACTGTCAGCTGTTAGTTCTCTAACTTTAGGAACCGGTTCATTCAGCCTTTCAATTCTCATTCCGTCATATATAACATCCTCATAGGAAGACTTAAGGGTTACATATCCCGGATTTCCATCTGAAGTAACCTCTTCAGCAGCAGTTGCGCTATACATAGTACTCATAGCATCAGCGCTTCCAAATACAGAAGAAATATCCGCAATATTTACACCAATCATAGCATCTGTACTTGTGGCTACTTCACTACCGTCTATCGCTCCTCCCTGCTGATTCTTTATATCAGCAACTTCACCAGAAACATTATAGGTTGTAACCGCATCCGTGCTACTGGCCTGAAGCTGAGAGGTTGCATTTCCCGTATATGCAGCATCACTGAAGCTGCGAGAATAGGAAATGAAATCTGAAAGCCTAGATGATGAAAGACGCACAACTCTAGAATAAAAGTTTATGGACTCATTTCCCTTGACTGTTTTTATGACAAAGCTATATTCCAACCCTTCAGTCATATCCATTCGAAGAGTTGTAGTATATTGAGTCATCTCATCCTCAGTAGATACAAATCTAAAATCGCCCTCTTCTACCAGATTGCTTCCATCAAAAGAACGGAGCTCATATCTTATATCAGCTCCACTATCAATCGAATCAGGAAGAACAATATTAACGGTCTTGGAGGAATCCACAGGGAAGATACTGTCTCTATATAAACTGGTATCCAGTGTGGCCTTATAACCCAACATGGAATTAATCATCTGTCCATCATAATAGATGTATGCTTTTCCCATGGTAGGATTATATCCTTCTACCGGCCTTGTCTCTCTGTCCTTATTATGTATGTAGTTAAAGGATAGAGCCGCTCCTATATATAAAACTATAAATAGGAGCGACCCAAATATAACTCGTTTAATCATTTACTAAACCTAAGGTTCTATATTTTTTTTCAGCTTATTAATCTCCAAATGAGATTCCAAGTGTCTTAGCTTCCTGAATAAGCTGATTATCAGGATCAACATATTTAAGTTTTCCAGCTGACTCTTCCATAGGAATTGCTGTTACTTCATTATTCTTAAATACTACCAGCTTACCAAAGTCCTTTTCCTTAAAGAGTTCGGCTGCCTTAGCACCAAATCGACTGGAAAGAACTCTATCATACGCATCAGGATTTCCACCTCTCTGTGTATGTCCTGGAACAGCGACTCTTACTTCTGCAGTAGGATATTTCTGCTGGATATCATGAGCAACCTCGTAAGCGATTGATGGATACTGGCTTTCTGCTAGTTTAGCTTTCTTCTCTTTCTTAGGAAGTTTAGCGATATCCTTGGAGATAGCACCTTCTGCCACCACGATGATAGCAAAGTTCTTCCCCATCTTCCTTCTCTTTTCGATCGCCTTATATACTTTCTTCA
>JAILEL010000289.1 GCA_024687845.1 Eubacterium sp. | reverse complement strand
AGAACTCCATCTCCAAAATAAGAGTTTTGAATCTCTACTGCGGATAAAACTTTTTTATTATTATATCTCGCAGAATTGAGTTGCTTTAACTTCTTATCAATCTGTTTTTGTTCCTTTGTTGATGCAGATTTTTCTGTGTTAATGAATTTGCTAAAAAATGACATAATAAAAACTCCCACTTATGTTATATTTTTCTTACACCAAAAATATAACACAAAGGGAGTTCCATGAATAGATTTCAGTTAGTCTATACTTTTTGATAGATATACGATAGATTTGTAATGTAACATATGCTTATCCTAGGATTAAACGCTGCGCAATTCGCAGTGGACACTTTGTTGGAGGTTGTATGATTAATGTACTTCTAGTGGAAGATGACTCTGCTATAGTGAAAGTAATAAAGGACTTTTTTGAAAGGCGTGAGGATTTCGCCATTGAAATTGCAGAGAACGGTATCATCGGAGAGGAACTGTTCTACGAAAGAACTTATGACCTTGTTCTTCTGGACATTATGATGCCAAAGAAAGATGGTTTTGAATTATGCAGGGACATAAGAAAAAGTAGTAGCGTTCCTATCATATTCATTACAGCCAGGGAGAGAACGGAGGATGCACTTCTTGGTTATGAACTTGGTTGCGATGACTATATAGTAAAACCTTTCTCTCTTGAAACTCTCTATGCCAAATGTCTCGCTCTGGTAAAACGCGACAAAGGCTTTGTGTCTAGTTCTTTTGTTAGTGCCGGACCAATAAAGCTTAATCCGATCACATTTGAAGTTCTGGTAGATGAAGTTACTGTTGATCTTCCTCTAAAAGAGTTTATGATTCTGAAACTTCTAATCGATGGAAAAGGAAGTGTAGTTAGTCGTGAAATGTTACTAACTAAGATCTGGGGTTATGATTACGAAGGCTCTGACAGAGTACTGGACAACCGAATCAAGAATCTAAGAAAGCTACTTGGTAAAGGCGGAAAATCTATAAAGACTGTCTTTGGAAAGGGCTTTAAAATTGAAATTTAGAAACTTAAGACCAGAGGATAAGCAGATGAATATACTAACAAAGATAAAAAACAGAAGACGACAGAAAGAAATAAAAAGATACTATACGAAGCCTAGTATGGCTAAGATAATTCTAATAAGAGGTATAGCTGTTCTACTCATTTTTGTTCTTATTATGACAGCCATACTCTATTATATGCATACGAAATTTATAGATGCTACTGAAGAGTGGTCAATTAGATTTTTCGATTTATATCAAAGGCAAGAAGAAACAGCATACGGGTATTATATTTCCAAAATTAACCCCAACTATCTAAAGATACTTGGAGAAGAACTGGGACACGAACCTACAACCGAAGAATTAAATGCTCAATACACCCAGTATGTAAGAAGATGGCTTAATATTCAGTCTATTGACAAGGGGGCCAGTGTTAATCTATATGATGAAAACTTCGAGAATGGTACCATGAGTTTTGACAAGCCATATCTCAGCCTACAGCTTCATTTATATGATAATTCTGAAAGTCCGAACGCCCCAGTCAGATCAAATATATTCTATTCATTTCAAAATGAAGAAGTTATAGAAAAAATGAATGAGATTCGGAATATATCAAATCTCAATTTAGTTCTTATTCATTTGGATGGATACTATGTAAAGGGAACCGAGTTTATCCCAAAGAATCTTTACTTTGGCACACCTGTAGCTAATATAGGCTTTTATCCTGATATAGATGCTCTTTTTGCTGATGGGGAAAACTATGATGATATCGAATATGGCCAAGTAGATAGAGTAATTCATATAGATACAGGTTGTGGCTCTAAGGAGGAAATGGAGTCTCAGGGATACCGATATGTGGAAGCAAATCTTCGTGGCTATTGGGGTTCTGCATTATCAGAGCTTACACCAATATATCCTCTATCTTCAGAACAGGATAATAGTCAGAAACTCGCACTAGATTCATTTGATCATGATGAATTAAAGAACACTACACAAACAACGGAACATTCTTCCATCTCCTATGACCATAATATAACTACATGGGGTTTTGATAATATCTCATATGCTAATATAGTTCGACCTGATCCAGCGCTTACAAGTAAGCGACTTAATCTTGTATATAGATATGAGATTAACTTCTGGGATGAAATATGTTGGGATTATGGATTTCAAGATGAAACTATCCCAATTCTTGGTTGGACGAGAACTAACAAGAATTTCTTCATTACTGGCTGCCTAATCTCTGGACTTATGTGGATTATAATTACTGCAATCCTATCCACTCTGGCATATCAGAAAAAGAAGAATACATATGATATGAATATCTATCAACGCGATCTAACCAATATTATGGCTCACGATCTGAAGAGTCCTCTCACGGTTATCAGAGGCAGCGCCGAAAATCTTCAGGACAACGGATCAAATGAATACGCAGAAACCATAATAAATGAAGCTGACTACATGAGCACGCTAATCAGCAGAATCCTGTCACTTTCAAAACTGGAATCCAACCAGGAGAAAATGAAATCTGAAGCGGTTAACTTCAAAGATATAATTAACGATATTATAGAAAAATACTCCGACGAAACAGACAGACGAAATATTCATATCAGCGTTAAAGAAAGCGATAATATCCTCACGGTAAAGGGTGATTCCTTCTGGATCAGTGAAGCACTTTCTAATCTTATTGATAACGCTATAAAGTACAGCCCAGATAGTAGTGAGATAAACATCGAGTTAAGGGAAAAACAAATATCTATCCGTAACAAAATGAGTGATCCGGATATTAACGAAAAAGAGCTGGAGAAGTTGAAGAAGAGCTTCATGCGTGGAGACAACTCCCGCAGTGGCCAAAGTGGCAACGGACTTGGTCTCACCATCGCAGAAAACATCCTGACAAGAAACCACCTAAGCCTTAATCTGAAAAAAGATGGCGACGATTTTATCGCATCTATAATCTAAATTTACAATCTCCTTATATCAGATACCCATATAGAAATATTGCACGGAGCTGCTGAAATCTCAGTAGCTCCGTGCATATATCAAATCTCTTTATTCGTTCTGTTTTATATACCATAGCTTGCTTCTATCATATTTTTCCGGAAGCTTAATCCAGTCTTGATATTCTCTCTCGATCCTCCATCCATTTGAATCATAGACCATCCAACCGTAGTCTTTATAATCCGGCGAGATATCCTTAAACCAGTATTTCCACTTTTCTCTCTTCACATCGTACCAGACATAACCGTTCGATAGGTCATCATAATAACCGCAGAAATCCTCATCCCAAACAAGTCTTCTCTCTGGATCTTCATCTTCCGAAACAACTGCATAAACATCTTCATCTATCTTGTCCAGATACAGATATTTTCCAAACATCTCCTCATTTGATGTTCTTTTTTCTATGTGTTCCTCTTTAGTGTCTATCTGGTCTTCAACTCCCACGAATATTGCCAGTCCTATTAGTCCTATTGAGAATAGAATAAATATACTAGGGAATATAATAAGAATAAATATACAAATACCAATTATAATCTTATCTGCCAGTGGTCTATCTTTTAATGAATCTGAAGATCTTTCCTTTAATGACTTTTTCTTGCTTGATTTTTTCTTTGAGGATGTCCTTTTCCTTGATGAACTTTTTTTCTTCCATGTTTTTTTTGACTTCTTCATATCAACCGATTATATCATATTTTCATACATCCTGATTACTTCTTTTAATTTACCAAATATCATTAATCCATGTTAATAATTCTTTTTTCATTTGAGTTCTATCTGCAGCACATTCCTTAGGATGTTTCCTCTCGGATTTAAAGACTAACTTTATTACCCATGGAACTTCTGTAATAGCCGCATGGCTCATATTTTCATAAGCTATATGCTTATAGGCAAAACCAAATGACGCTTCACT
>JAILEL010000284.1 GCA_024687845.1 Eubacterium sp. | reverse complement strand
ACCGCTTTCTATGGGTGACCGTGAGGATCCTGCAAGACTCGTCTTCACATCAAAAGAAGGAAGAGGCGTTGCAACATCTCTTATTGATCTTGGAAACAGATTCAGACTTATTATAAATGAGGTTGAATGCAAAAAGCCTGAGAAAGCTATGCCTGATCTTCCGGTAGCGACTAACTTCTGGACTCCATATCCGGATCTTTATACTGGAGCTGAGGCGTGGATACTTGCTGGTGGTGCTCACCATACTGCATTTTCATATGACCTTACTGTTGATCAGATGGTTGACTGGGCTGAAATTATGGGAGTAGAAGCTGTTATAATTGATGAAAATACCACTATTCCGGCTTTTAAGAGGGATCTTAAACTTGGAGAGATATTTTACAAATAATAACTGAAAGCCACTTTTGACATCCGCATTAATAAGTAGGAAAGGATAAATTATGAGATTTTTTATTGACACAGCAAATGTAGAAGATATAAGGAAGGCAAATAATATGGGGGTGATTTGTGGTGTGACTACAAATCCATCTCTTATAGCAAAAGAAGGCAGAGACTTTAATGAGGTAATCAAAGAAATTACTGACATTGTTAATGGACCTATCAGTGGAGAGGTGAAGGCAACTACAGTTGATGCTGAAGGAATGATTAGGGAAGGAAGAGAGATTGCGTCTATTCATCCTAATATGATTGTAAAGATTCCGATGACAGATGAAGGACTTAAGGCTGTTAAGGTTCTTTCAGCTGAGGGTATAAAGACAAATGTTACTCTGATTTTTTCAGCTAATCAGGCACTTCTTGCTGCTAGAGCTGGGGCTACATATGTTTCACCATTTCTTGGGAGACTTGATGATATAAATATGTCTGGAGTCAGACTTATAGAAGATATTGTACAGATATTCGAAAACTACGGAATAGAAACAGAAATAATAGCTGCCAGCATTAGAAATACGGTTCATGTTACGGACTGTGCATTAGCAGGTGCTGATATAGCGACAGTTCCTTATTCTGTAATTGAACAGATGGTTAAACATCCGCTTACAGATCAGGGAATCGAAAAGTTTCAAAACGATTACATAAAAGTTTTTGGAAACTAAAGAGAAAAATAATAATCTGAGTTAATAGTTCGTGGTTAAATCTAAGGAACAAAGAATGACAGAATTGACATTCTTTGTTTCTTTTTTGTTAAAAAACTGTATAATATTATAAAATAATACATATTTTTAAAAAAACACAAAAATAATTTAAAAACATATAATATAAATTAGAAAAATAGTTAATAAATTACAATAATGCACAAAAAATTACCATTACATTATGTATACCGTAGTCAAAAGATATATTTATTTTAAAAAAAACTAAAATAATTTATAAAAAATGTTGACATTTAGAATTGAATATATTATTATACAAATAGGACAAGAGAAAGAGGAAAAAAATGTCCAGATTTAGTTATTTTTTTAGGAGGGTTACACCATGAGAAAGAAACTTTTTAGTGCATTTTTGTGTGCATGTATGACCGCGGCGGCTTTGTCAGGCTGTGGCGGTGGATCTGATACATCGGGCGGTTCTGACGCGGATGTATCTAATGAGGCGACAGAAGCTGCTGCTGATACGAATGATGATACAGAAGCTGCTGTAGCTGAAGAAGACACGGAAGCGACAGAAGAAGCTGAAGAGGCGCCTGCTGAAGAGGAAGCAGTCAGCTCAACAAAGGGTGATCCGAATGGAACACATCTTGACCTGTGGACATTTGTTGAACTTCACGGAACATTCTATCTTGATATGGTAGAAGAGTGGAATAAGCAGAATCCGGATAAGACAATTGAGCTTACAGCTACAACATATCCATATGGTGATATGCATCAGAAGTATCTCATGTCTCTTCAGGCGGGTACAGGTGCACCTGATCTTTGCGACGTTGAGGTAGGTCAGTTTCCTAATGTTGTAGCAGGTGAAGAGGAATGGCTTGTTCCGCTGAATGATGCCGCATCTCCATACCTTGAAACAATGGTAAAAGCTCGTATGGAAACTTATCAGGGAGCTGATGGCAATTACTATGGAGCTCCATTCCATGTAGGTGCAACTGTAATGTATTATAATCTTGCTGCTCTTGAAGAGGCTGGTCTTACACAGGCTGATGTTGATGCAGTAGTAACTTGGGATGATTATGAAGCACTTGGCAAGAAATATCTTGAAGCAATAGGCAGTCCAGAAGGAAAGTACTGGACATCTGTTGATACTGGTGGAGTAGACTGGATGTGGCTTGCTATGGCTGAATATGGCGATGACTGGACAGGAGGATTCGATGGACCTGCTAATGTAAAGCTTGATTCAGTTAAAAAGATGATGACTATGCAGCAGAAATGGCTTGACGAAGGTGTTGCACAGGTTTCTCCTGATGGACATGTTGACCTTGAGGCTGGTTTCCAGAATATTCTTGATCACAACATTGTTTCATTCCCTAAGGCTATGTGGTATATGAGCCGTTTCCTTAACTATATGCCAGAGGAAAGTGGTAACTGGTATCTTGCACCATGTCCTGTATTTGAAGCAGGTCAGCCTCGTTCAGTAGGTATTGGTGGTACTGGTACAGTAGTTTCTGCACAGTCTGAAAAAGCAGAGCTTGCAGCAGAATTTGTATGCTGGGCTAAGATGGGTACTGAAGGTGAGACATACATCTGGGAGAACCTTGGATTTGATGTATGTAATACTGCTCTTTGGACAGATGATGCTTTTGCACATAATGATAACAACGCATATAACAAATTCTTCCGTAACTATCCATATGATGTTCTTGCAGAAATCTCTAAAGAGATTGGTAAGATTTCAGTAGTATCGATCAGCCCTACAATTAATGAACAGCTTTGTACAACAACTCTTAATGAAGTTCTTGAAGATAAGATGGATGTTGATGAGGCTCTTCAAGAAGCGCAGGATGCGATAGATCTTGAACAATAATTAGTGCAATGTATGGGGGTACTGCACCATTGTTTGATATCAGTGGTGCGATGCCCCCTGGTTTTAAAAAGAAAATAGGATGATATGGCTATGAAAAAAAATAAAGGAAATGTTTTTACAAGATTTCTGTATTCTCGAAAAACTGCACCGTATGTATTCGTGTTACCATTTCTTTTAAGCTTTGCAATTTTTTGGA
The DNA here is from genome assembly GCA_024687845.1 of Eubacterium sp. Next base: position 2,116 of record JAILEL010000284.1, on the reverse strand, counting down.
TATACCCGCTTTGTTCAACAATACGAATGAGCTTCTTTGATATAGGAGCCAAAGGAGATGTGTTTGTTGGTGTACATAATTATGCGAAGTTATTAAAGGATAGTGTATTTCATACAGCGGTTTTCAACTCGCTTCGATATATGATTTACACATTGCTTTTATTGATTCCATTTCCACTACTTTTTGCAGTACTTATGGATTCAAATTATGTAAAGGCTAAGGGGGTTTGGAAAGCTATTCTTTATCTTCCAGCCCTTACATCGGTAGTTATTTCGGGTACATTATTCAGACTTATGTTTTCAGAATATAGTACAGGACAGATGAATGTAATAATAAAAGCATTTGGACTTAGCCCTGTTAAATGGCTGAAAGATCCGCATCTGTCTATGATAGCACTTCTTCTTCTCTGTTGCTGGAGATGGACTGGAGTAAATATGCTTTATTTCCTATCAGGACTTAAAAATATTGATAAGGATATCTATGAAGCTGCTTTAATTGATGGAACCAATAAGATACAGAAATTCTTTTATATTACAGTTCCATTATTAAAGCCTACTATAATATATGTATTAACAATTTCTGTCTATGCTGGACTTTCAATGTTTATGGAAAGCTTCATGCTGTGGGCAGGTAATTCATCACCTCACAATATCGGACTTACAATTGTTGGATATTTGTACAAACGAGGAATTGAGAAGAATAATATGGGTTATGCATCTGCAGTTGGATTGGTGCTTCTTGGAATAGCACTCATTATTAATATGATTCAGCTGGTAGCAAATGGTACATTCAAAAAGGAGGACAGATAGATGGAACTTAGCAAATCTGCCCGAGTTGGCGGTACAAAAAGAGTTGTATTAAGTGTTTGTGCTACAGCGGTATTTCTTATAATAAGCGTATTGATCACTTTTCCTATTTTAGCTGGTTTACTTGCTTCTTTCAGACCAGGAAAAGAACTGATTAGAAAAGGTCTGGCAATAGATCTTAATCCAACAACCATGACACTTGCTAACTACAAATATATATTCAGCGGAAATGAGGATTCTATAAAGTATTTCACATGGTTTAGGAATTCATTAATGCTGACAGCTATAACAGTCATCGGAACTATTATAATATGTTTTCTTGTAGCTTATGGACTTTCAATGTACAACTTTAAACTCAGAAATGTTTTATTTTTCCTTGTTATAGCAACAATGATGGTTCCATTTGAGATATTGATGCTGCCTCTATACATGGAGATAATTAAGCTTAAGCTTATAGACACCACCCTCGGTGTCGTCCTCCCAGGACTTTGTGGAGCTTCGACAATATTCTTCTTCAGGCAGTATCTTATCTCATTACCTAAGGATCTCATGGATGCGGGTCGTATAGATGGAGCATCAGAATATGGTATATGCTTGAAGGTAATTATGCCACTTGCTAAGCCGGCATTTGCTTCAATGGGTATACTTTGTTCTATGGGTGCCTGGAATAATCTTCTGTGGCCTATGCTTGTTTACAGAAGTGCTGAGAAATTCACATTACCTATTGGACTTAATACACTGCTTACTCCTTATGGAAACAATTATGATGTCCTTATAGCAGGATCCATGTTTTCGATAGTTCCTGTACTTATAGTGTTCTTCCTGTTCCAAAGCTATCTGATCGATGGTATGACAACAGGAGCACTTAAAGGATAGTATTATTTAGAATAATCTCAAGGGATTCTTTTAGAATCTCTCTGAGGTTTTTCTTATAATATGGATTATTCTTGTTAGTCGAATGTTTTGGGAGAAAAGAATGAAAAAGATTAACATTAGAAAATATTTTATAGTATTTATTTCTGCATCTATTCTTGCAGGATCTTTAACTGGATGCGGAAAAGTGGCCAGAGAAGAGCCGGATAACACTTCAACAGAAAATAAAAATGCAGTTATAGAGTCCGATGTGGATGAGGAACAGAAAGATGTCAGGAATTATGATGAAAATGAATTGACCGAATCTGAAATTAAAGTAGGGGACTATAATAATAAGCTTATGCTGCATGATCCACAGCTTTTTGTGGCTAATGAAGGTGGTTATTATATGTATGGCAGTCATTCTACTGGAGCAAAGGGCAATAGCCTCACGTTGT
>JAILEL010000246.1 GCA_024687845.1 Eubacterium sp. | reverse complement strand
ACTCAAAAATCATGCAAAATAATAGCTTTTTATAGATTTAATACGACGCAAACCCGTCTATAAGCTCGTATTTTGCCTCATTTTAAGGTGTAAAAAAATCAGTGTCAATATGTACTAGCAGTTACTTTTGCATTTAAAGTCAGATCACGCATCTTCTTCAAAAGCCGCCTCAGCTCTGGCCATCTCTGCAGAAGTGAACGCACACAACTTCACATCAACGTCCGCATCCGGAAAGTCTTCAGTGAACTTCCTGTATGCCTTAATGCACTGCTTTGCCGACTCTCCGGCAGGGTCACGTAGATTTCCTCCGAATATTCCCGAGCTGATAAGTGGAAAAGAAATACTGTGATATCCGTTATCCTTAAGCACAACCAGTGAGTTGTAATACGCCTTGAACAGCTCCTCAAAAGCGGTGGGTGTCTCGGCAAAGTTCGGGCCCACTGCATGTATTATCGCCTTCGCATTCTTCATGCCAAAAGAAGGAGTAATGACTGCATCTCCATCATTAAGTGGTGTCATATGCTCGCTGCAGGCTTCTCTAAGTTCCGCCATCCCGGCTTTGCGGAAAATAACACCACAGATTCCTCCGCCAGCCCACAGATCACGATTAGCCGCGTTGACAACAGCATCAACAACCTGGTCAGCACAGGATCCGGATATTAGTTCTATTTTGCTCATGTTGGTCTATATCTCCTTACTATTACTTAATCACAAAACGCATCCTATATATTTCATCCACCTTTATCAAATAATTGAAGTGTGAACGAAGGAACCGTCCCCTCGTTCACCACCGAATATCTGAATGTTCATCAGGTGTCCTTTCACTAAACAGTTGAACCGTCCCGCTGCTTATTTCTTCTCATCCAGTACTTTCTTTATATAGCGTATCTCACTATCCTTGATATATCCAACATGGATATATCCGCTATAGATATAATCATAAAATCCAAAATAGATCGTTGCAGTATCAGTCAGTATTTCATTCTTCTGCACATCAGAAAAACCCAATCTGGTCAATCTCATATAATAGTGCATGCATTCATGAATCAGTACCGCTAGAACCTCGTTTGGTCTTGTATATCTTTGAATATTGATCTCAATGGCACTTCCGTAAAACTTTCCTGCGGCATTTCCCTCCATGTCATCCACAACATACACCGGGACAGAATTATTCGGAAGACCGAGATGTTTTAACATATCCCTTGCTACTGCCGAGAGTGTATCTTCTTCATAAAAGTGTTTCTGATATCTCTCATATAAGCTTTCTTTCATGACATATCTTCCAGGTTTTTTAGGGCGTTTTCCCTTTAGATATGCAATACTTTCATCTATATCGCCCCGATTATCCGGTCTTATAGATGGAAAAGAAAAAAAGGACGAAGTCCCCCTTGATTCAATAACACCGACAACAATTATGATAATTGCAAAAATAACAAATCCATAACTCATGATTTTTCTACTTTCTTGTCAAGTTCAATCCATAACCTGTAAAAAATATCACAAAGTCACTTCACCTTCCATATTGTTCCTTATACCTTATTTCGTCTAACTCCACCATCAATTCCGCATACGCCTTGTTCAACTCGGATTTCGACATATGCTTAGCCCAATCCAGGTATTTCTCATATTTCTTGGTTCGGCGTTCATCCTCCTCAGATTCAAATACAGTCTTCTCATTCTTGAATCTTTCTGCCTCTGATGCATCAACGCAAAAAGAAACAGCCACGATATGTTTGCAGATGATTTGCTTACCATCCGCGAGAGGACAGTTGCATGTGGATTTTCTGGGATGAACAAGATCCAAATGTACTTTATAATCCTCTTCACCGCTCCCGGCAACTCTTCCTTCATATGTCCCATCCTCATTAAGTTCACAGGACCTGACCATATTCTGTTTGTAGTATTCCATGCCTCTCCAGACAGATTTACTGCTGGCTATATCTATCAATGCCATAGAGTTTTACCCGCTAATTCCTTATATAACTGCATTTTGTGAATCCATTCCGCTATTCTTCATATATCAAAACAGCGAAACTGTCGCTATGTTTCTATTACAAAATATCATATCTGCAAAAAAAGCGTGCATAATAATGACTTTTGTATTAGCATATTAACACCGTGAGAAATTCTTGGGCATATTTCAGATCGTCTAATATATTATCTTTTACCCGCCATATAAAAGGTGAATTATATGGCTATTATGAAAAGCAATTCTAATATGACTAATAATGCGGTCCCTTCATATAAAACCGCAAGCGGGGTTCTTCCCGCAAACTTAAGAAACGATCTTTTATTC
>JAILEL010000237.1 GCA_024687845.1 Eubacterium sp. | reverse complement strand
TCCAAATGAATTAAAAAATCCATATGTAGCAAAAGTAGCTGTGTAAAAAGCAGTATTGGTGTCATGGACGCACCCTGAATCTACGGAGCGAAAGCTCCGCACATCAGATGCTCTGGCAATTCAATTGCCGAGTAGTTCACTATATGCTTAATCTGAATATTTCTGAATGGTGGTTTTAATGAATAAATACATATTCATAGAAGGCTTCTCAACTGATAAGGTTCTGGAAGAGAAGGAAGAAATGCTAAGGAGAATGCCCGGATACCGCGTTGAGAAGGCTCTTAAAATTAAGAATAAAGAAGCTATGGCGCAGAGTATAGTGGCAGGAAGGCTTTTGGTAAAGACAGTTTCTCAGAAACTATGTATATCTGAAGAGGAATCCGTCAGACTCCTGGATTCGGAGTCACATTCAGTAGAAGATATAATAGAGATAAAGGTATACGGCGAGGAAATTTTTGAAAAAAGACTATCCGGTGAAATAATATCCAGGGGCTATGAGATGGCTGGCCGAAGATATCAGTTCTATACATATGATGTTTCTACAGAATATGCATTTACAGTATGTGTAGATATAAAAAATTAACTAAAGCTTCCCACATAACTACAAACAATGCACCATTTACCATTCAACGATTTGCCTTTACTTTTGCAATTAAAATAAAAAGACATATGGGAGGTTTTATTAATTAATTAGCCCGATTGTATGTTTTTGCTAAAAAAATTGATATAGATATAAGAAGAAAGAGTGCCGCTTGCGACACTCTTTCTTTTTATAATATACCGTAAATTATTTAGTGTCTGCTGATTAAGCAGAAACCCCTTGATTTTACTGACTTTTTAGCTGTTTTATGGTATACTAATTGCAAGAGAATTTCATTTCTATAATCATTTTTCTTGCAGATTTTCAGTGCATTTCCCCATAAAAGGAGCTAAAAAGCGATGTATAAAAGTAATAAATCTCGGCAGCATTCCTTTTTGGATTTTAATCAACCGCTTGGACTTCATATGAACCCCGAAAATAGGTGGGTTAAGATGGCTAATCTTATCCCATGGGATATTTTTGAAGAAAAATATGCAGATCTTTTCCCAAGTGATACAGGAAATGTTGCTAAGCCGCTTCGGATGGCACTTGGTGCATTAATCATTCAAACTAAGTTTCAGTATCCAGATAGAGAGCTGATTGAACAGATAGCTGAGAATCCATATCTGCAATACTTTATAGGTCTTCCTGGATTTCAAGAGGAACCACCATTTGATGCAAGTACATTGGTTCTTTTTAGAAAAAGAATCACTTCCGAGATGCCTATTGAAGCAAACAACTACATTCTGAATCATAAGGATGATGATAATCCTCCACCTACAGATTCAGGTTCCGGTGATAATGGTTCAGCTCCAAGCAACACAGGAACTCTAACGCTTGATGCAACAGCTGCGCCGGTAAACATCAGATATCCTCAAGATGTATCACTTCTAAATGAAGCGAGAGAAAAACTTGAAACAATAATCCATCGATTCTGCAAAGCTTATGACTTACCATTACCAAGAAGATATAAGAAAGAAGCTAGAAAAGCTTATCTTGATTATGCAAAGTCAAAAAAGCGAAGCATCAAGAAAGTCAGAAGAGCTATAAAAAAACAACTTCAGTATGTCAAAAGAGACATAGGATACCTTGAAGGATTTATGGCAGATGGATATGCTCCAACTCCAAAAGAATGTAGTCTACTGTATGTAATTTTCAATCTCTATGAGCAACAGAAATATATGTACGACAATAAAACACACATTGTTGCAAATAGAATTGTAAGCCTCTCACAGCCGTGGATAAGGCCTATAGTAAGAGGCAAGATAAAGGCTCCTACTGAGTTTGGAGCAAAGCTTGATCTTAGCCTTGATACTGAAGGATATGCTAGAATCGAAAAGATATCGTTCAATCCATACAACGAAAGCAGTACTTTGCAAGAAACTGTAGAACGATACAAGGAACGAACTGGCTACTATCCTGAAAGAGTATTAGCAGATCAAATATATAGGGCCAGAGAAAACAGATTATTTTGTAAAGAGCGAGGAATAAGGCTTTCTGGTCCAAAGCTTGGAAGACCAAGCATAGATGTTAAAGTAGATAGGAATCAAGAGTATCAAGATAATACCGATAGAATTGCTGTTGAGCGAGAGTTCAGTTTGGACAAACGCTGCTATGGTATGGGGTGTATTGTAACCAAGTTAGAAGAACCCCAGCTTACATCTATCGCATTATCTGTATTCGTGTCGAATCTCTTCAAGATTCGAAGACGAATACTTTATGCTCTTTTGGAAATAATACAAATTTTAGGTATCAACATCTGCTGGTTATGTCCTGTAGTGACTTAATCAGCAGACACTAAGTAAGTATACCCCCTTATTTTTCATCTTTTGTTCCGTGCAATAATAAGCACAACAAAGAAAGAGAGACCGGATGAAACCGGTACGGAAATAAAAGATAAAGAATTGAGGAGGACAACACTATGAAGAAGAGAATCGTATCAATATTATTAGCTATTATCATCGCTACTGTAACATTTATGGGATCTGCTGGATCTAAAGAAGCTCATGCATGTGGAAATGCGTGTGCAACATATGGACACTGCTGGGACAACGGAGTAACAGTAAGCGGTTGGAGAGGAAAGCTCCTTGGAACTAAGGAATATACATGTAAGAGATGTGGAAAGAAAGTTCGTTGCACAAGCGCAGAATTTAAAGCAAAGTATAACGGAACATCTTCAAACTTCAAGAAGACTGGAAAGACAAGTCTTACAAGCATTATAAAGTCAAAGGGGGCTCTTTCAATCAGATGGAGAAAAGGCAAGGACGTAACAGGTTATCAGGTTCAGTACAGCCTTTATTCAGACTTCAGATCATTCAAGAATGTAAACGTAAACAACTGCCGCAAGACAACAACTAAGATTGCAGGTCTTAAATCAAACCAGATGTACTATATCAGAATCCGTTCATACAAGGTAGTTGACGGAAAGGTTACATATTCAGATTGGTCAAAGACCACAGCTGTAAGAACAAGAGCATTTGGATTCGCTAGTTATAACAATAAGAACTAATCTTCATATAGAATGTTTAGATGAAATATTGACAATAAACCGAGTGGTAACCATAATAAGGTTACCACTCGGTTTATTTTACTGTCGAAGCTTCTGATTTTGAAATGCCTCCTTGTGTGAGAGATAAGTATTTTCATAATCCAGACGTAGAACATCATGATGCTTATGCATCGTTTATGATTGATGGTATAGAAACTGATTGCTATCTTCTGTGGATTTGTCCAGATGACTATTCTAAAGATAATGAGGCAACTGGATTTAATACGGAGACGGTTCTTGTTCCAATTGACGGAACGGATACATATTATACGATAGATAAAGCAACAAACTTTTATGAGGTATTTGGAACCAATACAGAATATGTTATTGATCCGGAAGAGTGCATGGCAGATAATTTTGCAGATGCTATGCAGTATGGCGTAAAGGGTAGAAATGGTCAGGGTTATCCTAATACTGAGATTACAGTAACTGGTGACCGATCCTTCCAGGCAGCTATGAGACTAGCATCTGACAATCCTGGAAGTAAGATTGCAGTAGTTAACTTTGCTAATGCATTTCATGCAGGAGGTGGAGTTGCACAAGGTGCAAGTGCTCAAGAAGAATGTCTAGAATTAGAACTAAACAATTTAATTAAGCTCCATATAATGATGAGTATTTTGAAAAAGAGGAAAAAGGTGGAAATAATATGGAGAATAAAGGATTTGATAATTTTGAGCAAGCTTCGTTAGAGAGAACAGAAAATAATGTGACAGATAAAATGAGAGAATTGAATAAGGCATTTAAATCTTCAGTTGAACCTGTTGATGGAGTATATGGAAAAACTGAAATTCCTATTAGTGAGTATAAAGTTGATAATATAGGTGAATTAAATAGATATAGCAGTTATCCGGATTTTAACAGTCATGCGAAAAATCTTGCTTCTGATTTCTTAAATTCTGATGGAAATTTTATCGTTAAAACTGACAGTTATGGACGCCCAATTGATAACAAAATAACAGATGTTCAGTTAAAAGAAGGCTATAAAGAAATATCATCAAAGATATATAATGCGGATGACATATCTACTACAGACAAGGTGGTTACGAATGTTAAAGAAATTGGAGTTAAAGTAAAGCCTCATCATGATAGTGGAATGGAATCAGCTGCGATAGCTGCAACAGTAACATGTGCAATATCTACAGTGGATAATGTAACTGCGTGCTTAGATGGTGAGATAACGGCAGATCAGGCTGCTATAAATATTGCTAAAGATACTGGAACTGCGGGTGCTGTAGGATATGGTGCAGGTTTTATTTCTGAAGCTGTAGCAAGTTCAATGTCCTCATCAAGTAATTCATTGATTTCTTCTCTTGGTAATTCATGTGTCCCTGCGGCTGCTGTTTCCTTTGGAATAGCTTCGTATGATACTGTAGTAAATTATGCAAAGGGAGAATTAACTACAGAAGAACTAGCTTATAATTTAGGTGAAATGCGGCAGGTGTTGCAGGAAGTATAAGTGGTGCTACCGTTGCCGGAGCTGCTCTTGGATCTGTAGTTCCTGGTGCTGGTACGGTAGCTGGAGCTGCTGTTGGATTAGTTGGAGGTATGGTAGGATATGCAGTTGCTTCAGGTGCCTACGCTACAGCAGTTGAGACTGTAGGTGATGCAATCGAATCACATTCAGAGGAAATAGAACAACTAGGAAATAAAGCAAAGAGTATAGCCAATGAAACAATTGAAAAGGCTGCGGTACTTGGAGAGAATGC
>JAILEL010000234.1 GCA_024687845.1 Eubacterium sp. | reverse complement strand
GTAGAACGATGAAGGCGGGCTGACACATTTGTCTCCGGGCGTGGTGTCCCAATCGAAAATTCCGTCAGACCAATCACCTTCATCATAACTAAAGAGCAGAGACTATAAAAGCCTCTACTCATATATTAAGAATCGGAATTTGTCGGGAACGTTGGAACATAAAATTGGAAGATAAAGCACGAAGAGAAGCTTCATCATGAGAGTACGGAGGCATTAATGGGATTATTATCATGGCTTAAAAAAGAAAAACCTGCCAAAGAAGATCTAATTGATTTTGAATCAATGTATGAGGGCGTTGACGAGCTTGGCGTGCGAGGCTATAAGCTTTCTCATTTAGAAACATGTAAGAGAATCTGGCATAATCACGTGCCTGAAAGTGGACAGTCAGACTGTATTCAAGGCGAACTTTTAAGGCAGCTGGAAGGACTACGAAATGAGGCTCAGGGTAACGGAAATATTAACTGGGATGATAACTTTGAGTTTTTCTGCGATTTTATAGGAAAGACTCTTTCGGAGTCGGGTTTATTTGAGGACGATAAAAGAACTAAGATAGCCGGATGTATCAGTATAATAAAAAGCAGGGGTAAATATGCCTACGCATACAATAACGGAGAGATTTCCGATGATGAGGCTAACCCGATGCTTTTTGCATATGTCGATGATGATTTATATGACTACATTGCCGATGCCATAGCAGTTTTCGCTGAATTAAATCATGATCCAATTCTGTATAAGGGGAATGATTCAATCAATAGATAAACCTGAATTTGCAGAGAAGATACAATGCTTTTATACCATTATTTTGATAAGAAAACAGGTCCGTTTCGGAATCTTTCAGACCTAATCGAAGAAGAAGCCAATAAGGTGCTTCTGACCATAAAGTCCGAAAAACCTGAAAGCATGTGCACATGGATTTGAGCACAGTTTCTTTTACCTATGGAGATTCTCATCCAACGTTCAGTGACCGTGTTAATGATGGAAAAGAGTACAGAAAGAAGCTCTATACATATGACGAGATATTAGGCGTGATTGAAAAGTACGGACTTCCCAAGGACTGGAACCCGGATGGGAAATACGACCTAGAGCGGTACGTCGAAGCTCATGTGTGGAGTGATACGAGGGGTAGTACATATGAAGGGACGTTATTTGGAAGGTAAAGTGGCCATAGTTACAGGAGCTAATTCCGGTATGGGTATGGCGACTACGGCAGCGTTAAGTGATCTTGGGGCAAAAGTTTTAATGCTTTGCAGAAATGAAGAGAGAGGAGAGAAAGCTCTATCGGAGTTAATGAAAAAAGAGGGTAGATCTCTGGAAATGATAATTTGTGATTTGGGCGATTACGATTCTATCAGACAGTTTGCAAGGCGGGTAAAGAGTGAGTATGAAAGAATAGATATCCTAGTAAATAATGCAGGCTTTATTTCATTAAACCGGCAGGAGACAAAGGAAGGCCTGGAGAGGCAGTTTGGAATTAATCATATAGGCCATTTTTTGTTAACAGAGCTTTTGCTAAGTAAGATGGGGAAAGGCTCAAGAATAGTAATTGTGGCTTCCGGAGCGCATAAAACCGGTAGGATACATTTTGAAGATATCAATCTGATACATGGATTCAATGTTGTGAAGGCTTATTCTCAAAGTAAGCTTGCAAATGTATTATATACAAGGGAGCTCGCAAGACGTACCGGAAAGAGAGGAATAACAGTTAACTGCTGTCATCCGGGAGCTGTTGCAACTAATATAGGAATCGACAGAGATACTGGATTTGGTAAGACCATAACAGGACTGTTGAAACCATTTTTCCAAACTCCTGAAGAAGGGGCAAGAACTGCAATCTTCCTTGCGACTGATGATTCAGTAAAGAATATAACCGGTGAATATTTTTACAAGTGCAAGGTTGCTAAGTCATCAAAACGTTCTAAGGATATTCGCCTTGCAAGAAAGCTTTCAGTATTTAGCAGGGATCTTATTTTGAAATAGTAGTTTGTGGAGATGATGAAAAAGTTTATTCTTATTGATGAAGGTATATAGGTATAACTATGATGATTGATTTCAGAAATAATATGAAAACATTATATGTAACAGATCTTGATGGGACACTAATGAGAAATGATATGACGATATCTGAAGAGTCGGTAAGAATGCTTAACCAGCTGATCGATAAGGGCGTTATTATAACCTATGCGACAGCAAGATCATTTCACAGTGCTTATGAAATCACTAAGGATATACATTTTAAAGTCCCAGTTATAACGAGGAACGGAACTACATTTGCGGATAATGAAAATGCAAAAGAACTGGAGACAGCTTATTTTCCTGTCGAAGTGTTAAGTGAACTGAAAGAGAAGCTACCGATAATAGAAAATACAGGATTTACATCTGTATATATTAATGGAGAGATGTTTAAAGTTTATCTGGAAGGGCCGAAAAGTAAAGAGTTTCAGGGCTATATAGATTATTATAAATCTATTGGAGATAAGCGTTTACTTGAGGTGGACGATTTTGAGAAGCTTTTTGCGGAAAAGATCAGGACTTCTTATATTACGTTGATCAGTTCAAGGGAAGAATTGCTTCCTTACTATGAAACTGTAAAGGATTCTGATAGGTGGGAGGCAATATTCCAGAAGGATACATATAGAGATGAGTTCTGGCTGGAAATCTGTCCGAAGGATGCTACAAAAGCAAAGGCTGTGCTGAAGCTGAAGGATAAACTGAAATGTGACAGGGTTGTTGTATTTGGTGATTCCGTGAATGATCTTCCAATGTTTGAAATAGCAGATGAGGCAGTCAGTGTGTCTAATGCGATAAAAGAGGCTCTGGATGCAGCAGATCAAATCATTGATTGCAATGAAAATGATGCTGTTCCAAAGTATATACAAAAATGTGAAAACATTGAACTATTCGATTAATTGTTTTTCTTATAATGATAAACCAATCACAACTTTATATATGCTGATGTCGGTAGATGGAAAAGAACCACCTTCGAAGTCACCTGTGTCGTTTGTAATTATGGATAATCATCATCTTTCCCAGGCAGGCGTCAGATACTTCACAGCTTGGGCAAAAGATTTTGTGCTGATAACGAATAATAAGTTTCATCCGGCTTTCGATGTAGATGAGGATAACTTGCATATCATTTACCAGGAAGAACAAAATTTAAGGAGTGTACTTGTTCAGCTGAAGAGTGAGTATGGATGTGATCTTTTGACTGTGCAGTCAGGAGGTACAGTAAACGGATTGTTTCTAAGAGAAAAATTATTTGACTATGTTGATCTGGTTGTTGCTCCGGTACTGATTGGAGGTAAGGATACATCGACATTGATAGATGGATGTTCACTTATGTCAAATGATGAGTTATCAGGACTGGGCGTCTTGAAATTAGAAGATTGTAAAGTGTTAGAGGATTCATATCTGAGATTACGGTACAAGGTGATAAGCTGAAGATGTAATGCAGTATAATCATATTGAATGGACTGTAAACCGGAATATATATTTCAGGGTATAGGAGTATAGGAGGGAAAATGAAAGCATTGATCATCAATTGCAGCCCTGTCAGAACGGGCGCGACAGCTGAGATTGTAAATATTATCGAAAAGGAAATCTCCGCACGATATGACACCAAATGTATCTGTATAGATGACTATGATTTTGATTTTTGTAAAGGCTGCAGATCCTGCCAC
>JAILEL010000189.1 GCA_024687845.1 Eubacterium sp. | reverse complement strand
GAGCCATCCACTCTTTACTATCGGATATATCCAGAACACCGTCATCGGAATCATCGCCGGAAGAACAAAGAATAGAATCTTCGAAATATTTTTAGTTTTTCTCAAAAAAGAATTATTCATTATTGTTTTGTTCATTATTTCTACTTTTCTTTCTGTTCACGATTTGCAACGATTTTGTTATGGTGAACATGATAACTTGTATTTTTATATTTGTCAACTGTTTTTTATATTTTGTTGCTACTGTTTTTTACTATTCATGCTTTTTGAGTTCCTGCTTCGCTGGTATCATAATATAAGTAAACAAAAAACGAGACTTGCTTGCAGACATATAAACACTCACCAATTAATTGGTTTCTGAATTTATATATTTGCAAGCAAGTCCCGCTGCTAATTTATTATTTTTATGAATTCAAATATATATGTTATTTACAGCATAGCTATTATCTTTCTATTGATTCTTCTATAGAATAAAAATGACAGGAATAGTGACATCAATTCAGCTATTGGGAATGACCACCACACTGCTACTACATTTCCAGTCTGTGCCAGAAGCCATGCCACTGGAATTAGAACTACAAGCTGTCTTCCTATAGATACAATGAGTGAATATTTGCTTTTGGCAAATGCCTGAAACATTGAACCCATTGCTATGCAAAGACTGGCAACTGGGAATGATAAGCTTATTATTCTAAGAGCTGGGATTCCGATTAAAAGCATTTCAGAAGATGCATTAAAGAATCCAAGCAGTAGCTGTGGAATGAGCAAGAAGAAAATCATTCCGGTAACCATTATGGAAAATGCAAGCTTCATTGCAAATCTCACTGCTTCATTTATTCTTTCCCTGCTCCTTGCTCCATAATTATATGCAAGAACTGGAATAAGTCCATTATTAAGTCCAAAAACAGGCATGAATACAAAGCTCTGAAGCTTGAAATATGCACCAAACACTGCTACTGCTGTAGTTGAGAAGATTCCAAGAATCTGATTCATGCAGTAAGACATTACTGATCCGATGGCCATCATCAACATGGACGGAACACCTACAGCGTATATTTTCTTAATTATTTCCCAGGAAGGTTCGAATACTCTTTTAAGTGATATCTTGATATCAATGTTATATTTAACATTCAGGAATCCACCAAGGATAGCAGCTATAGTCTGTCCAAGCACTGTTGCATAAGCCGCTCCCGCAACTCCCATCTTCGGAAGCCCAAAAAATCCAAATATAAAAATCGGATCAAATATAATATTTATAACTGCACCCGTAATCTGTGAGATCATACTGAGATGTGTACGTCCCGTTGACTGAAGAAGTCTTTCGAAAGTCATCTGGAAGAAAACACCAATTGAAAGTGTACAACATATCGTAAGATAGGTAGTTCCCATTAAAGCTATATCTTCATCTCCCGGCTTAGTCTGGGATTTAATAAAAGGTCCCGCAATAAAAAGTCCTACTGCAATAAATATTATATAATTCAGTAATGACAGAAGGAGACCATTATTTGCAGCCTTATTTGCGCGCTTAAACTTCTTCTCCCCGAGAGACTTCGATAGTATCGCATTGATACCAACTCCCATACCGCTTCCTACTGATATGATCATCATCTGAAGTGGAAATGCAAGAGTTACTGCTGTAAGTGCGCCTTCACTCACATTGGACACAAATATACTGTCTACTATGTTATAAAGTGCCTGGACAAGCATAGATAGCATCATAGGAAGAGACATCGATACTATAAGCTTCTTCACCGGCAAAACACCCATTTTGTTTTCTTCTTCCGGAATTTCATCCGGATCATTTACTTCATTAGGAGTATCTACTACTTCTGCATTTTTCTCTTCATTTTTTACTATATTATTTTCTGTATCAATTTCTTTATTCAACATATCAGACTTATATTCTGTTTCTTTCATAATTTTTCTATTTCATTATTTATTTTTGTACTTTAACCGATGCAGCTCGCCCTCTGATTCCAGATTCGGAAAATCCAGCTGGCGCAGTGCTTCATAAAGAATAATCGCAACACTATTAGAAAGATTAAGTGATCTCTCATCCGGTATCATCGGTATTCTTATACAGTCCTCGGGATGTTCAGCCAGAATCTCTTCAGGGATTCCGGCACTTTCTTTTCCAAACATTATATAATCACCATCATGAAATGTAACATCTGTATACCTGTTCTTACCTTTTGTAGTGGCGTAAAAAATACGAGGTATCCTTATATTTTCAGTATCTCCGATCTCGTTTTCATTTTCGTTCTTAACAAATTCATAGAAGTCACTGACTCTGTCATGCTCCACCAGACTGAGTTTATCCCAATAGTCAAGTCCCGCTCTATGAAGCATTTTATCATTTATCATGAACCCATATGGTCTTATAAGGTGAAGCCTGGTACCTGTGATTACACAGGTTCTTCCGATATTCCCTGTATTGTAAGGAATCTCAGGTTCGTGAAGTACTATATTTAACATTATCTATCCTTTCATTAATGGTTCTGACAAGTATAGTCCGGGAATATTTTTCAAAAGCATAGCTTCTTCATTAGAAGTGCAATATTCCCTCTGCATTCTCATGATATATTTTATTAAGTTCCACTTCTGACAGTCCCATATGGTTCATCCTGTCCACATAGTCCTTCTGATCAGCCCACGGTGAATCAGTTGCAAAAAGAATTCTGTCCGCTCCAAAAGCCTTGACCATTCTTCTAAACTGGTCATCTGACATCTGGTGATAAGGTTTATGATTATCTGGAGTCAGCCAATTAATTTCACCTATTGAAAAGGCCGTATCAAGAAATATACCTTTATCTAAAGCGCTCTTATATTCCTTTACGACTGGAGCGAGTACCTCAGTAACCTCTTCCCAGTTCATCCATCCGCCCATATGTGCAAGAATAAGTGTTTCCGGCTGCACATCATGTATCACATTCAAAATGGACTGCAGATTGCAACATATCGGTGGATATAGACCTATATCCATTCCAGCATGCGTTATCACAAACAGTCCAAGTTCAGATGCAATATCTATTATTCTCTTTATCCTTATATCATCAAACATTACTCCATAATAGTCTGGATGCAGCTTCACGCCCTTAAGTCCAAGGGATTTTACTTCATTCATTGCTTCTCTCAGATTTGGAGTATCCGGATGGATTCCAGCTATGGAAAAAATACCAGTATCCTCAAAGGATTCATTTATTCTCGCAGCAAACTGATTCATATGAGTTGCTTTAACGGGATTTGTTACCACTGGCAAGACTATTGAAACATCAACATTAGCGTTTACCATTGATTTATGTAAACCATCATTTGTTCCATCTGTATGAGCCCTGCTGCCACTTTCATTCTGAAGGCTATCAAGAGCTGATTTTGCTATTTTATCAGGAAATGTATGTGTATGAAAGTCTATAATTCTCATTTT
>JAILEL010000188.1 GCA_024687845.1 Eubacterium sp. | reverse complement strand
GAAGAAATGCATGTTGTTGGATTGATGAATATGCAGTACGCAATCGAAGATGATGTAGTATATGTACTTGAAGCAAACCCAAGGGCCTCACGTACAGTTCCTCTTGTATCAAAAGTTTGCGGTATTAGAATGGTTCCTCTTGCAACTGAGATCATCACTTCCGAGTTAACAGGAAAGCCATCACCAGTTCCAAATCTTAAAGAGAGAAAGATACCATATTATGGAGTTAAGGAAGCAGTATTCCCATTCAATATGTTCCCTGAAGTTGATCCAATTCTTGGACCAGAAATGCGTTCAACAGGTGAAGTTCTCGGAATGTCACAGTCAAGTGGTGGAGCATATTTCAAAGCACAGGAAGCTGCAAAGTCAGAAATTCCATTAGAGGGAACTGTACTCATTTCTCTCAACAGATCTGAAAGACCTGAAGCACCTGAAGTTGCTAGGATCCTTCATGAGAATGGATTTAAGATTCTTGCAACAGGTAATACATACGAAACCATCACTGCTGCCGGAATACCTGCTGAAAAAGTTAAAAAGCTCTACGAAGGTCGTCCAAATATACTTGACCATATATCTAATGGAGACATTCAGCTTATTATCAACTCACCATCAGGTAAAGAATCAGTTCATGATGATGCCTACATCCGTAAAGCTGCTGTAAAGTCTAAGATACCATATATCACTACTATCGCTGCTGGTCGTGCAGCCGCAGAAGGAATTGATCATATGCGTAAGCGTCATCTTGGAAATATCCATTCATTACAGGAATGGCATACCTCAATAACAGAAATTGATTAATAACATTTATAATTGAATTTCTATAAAATAATATCTAAATAATTCAATTATATTTTAAATCATAAACAAAAAGTCAGATATCATCTGTCACAACAAAAGTGACATTTTGATATCTGACTTTTTCACATTTTTATGTAATTGAACACAGTCAGCTTTTTAAGCTGTTTATCAAATCATACATGAAGCTTACTGTTCTATTGCCGGTGTCCAGTATTCACTATTATACATATCTGTAAGAAGATATGTTATTCTAGTCTTTGCTCCCACATCTTCATAACTAAGAACTGCATTTTTACTATATGTCCACTGATCACCAAGCATATAGCTATCCTGATAGTTTTCATCATAATCATAAAAATCACAGATAAAATCTATCTTTGCGCCCTCTTCTATTTCTGTCATAGCTTTAGCTACAGGCATATCGGATACATCCTTAGCACCATTTCCAGATACACCCGATTCATCTTCTATAGCTTCTGTTCCAAATCCATCTATATCATCAGTATAATCATATCTCGCACCTGCAATATATCCACTTGGATGCTCATTATCAAATATTATAATAAGATTGCATCTTACTCCGTCAACATAAGCAGGAACTCTTCCCTGAATTATGGTATTTTCTCCTGAAGTATCATCCGTAATAGTTGTAGTATCCTCATAATAGAATGCTACAGGCTGATGATCTATTGAAAACCAGGTATTATCTGTATCTCCAATAAGCTTACCATCCTCTGTAAAATAGTAAAGATTATCCCATCCCATATCTACATAGCCTTCACCGTCATCCACAAACATATTAACCTGAAGATTATGAATTAACTGCCACTGTTCTTTAGGAATATCCAGCAAATGCCGTCCATCATTGTCTGTAGTCCAGACAAGTAATGTAGGATCAAATTGATTATTTCCAACATACTGAGATGCCTGATCCGCATCAAACGCATCCGGATCATCCATAAACTGAGTAGCATCTCTATCAATTCCCTCTATACTTTTACCACCGCCTAAAAATGCGCCAAGAAGCGTTCCTATTGCATCTCCGCCAGAGGTAAATCCACTTCCACTACTTGTTCCAAATAATGAACCAAGCGGCGAGCCTTGTCCACCAGCTGATATCTGTCCAGTTGTTTCAAGACCAGCAAAAGCTTTAATACAGGTATTATATTCATTATCAACACCAATTGCAGAATTAATAGCCGTAGCCGAATCAACCTTCGAAGCCTTTTTATATGGAAAATATATCGATACACCATACGCATTTGTCATACTATTAGATGTTCTGTTATATTTAACAGCACTCAGTATCGCATCTGACAATTCCTTAGACTCGTTATTACCAATTGTATTAGCAAAATTTACAAGATCTATCTGATCGATTTTTGAAGAAACAGCAAATTCTCTAGCACCAGCTCTGGCATCTGAAACCACTTTAAAGTCATCTCCTTTAATGAGCCCCGTTGCCGATGAAGCAAATGCATTCATCTTTGAAGGTACAGTCTCAGAGAACTCACTAAGATCTATCACTGAAAGAGTAGTTTTCTGACTACCACATACTCTGTTACATTCTTCTACAAAACCATCTACTATATTCTTACCAATTTCAATAGTAGGCATAGATGTGTTCTGTCCAAGTGCATTAAGCCATTTTGTATAGTACCAGCCGATTCCAGGTTCTGTCTCTTCTGAAGCAATAAGATAATCAGCATATTTACTGGTCATATAAGCAGTTTCATAAGTAGCCATGAGACATGCATCAAAACCAATAAAATCAAATACCTGATCTGATGACCTTAATGCTTGATCAATCTGAGCAAGATTCATAGAACCAGATGATTTATGTTTCTCGTCATATCCATATCCACTGAGTGAACCACCGCCATGATCCCAGAAAATAAGCTCCTGTCTGTTAGCCGGAAAATTATTAGAACAATACTTGATAAATTCAACAAGAGTATTAGGATCTGTCATAACCTTATCTCCCAGATCCTCTTCAAGCAGTTCTATTTTGCCCTTCTTAACTCTATAAATCTGACTAACCTTATTACTGATTCCATTTGTCTTCCAGCCATTACATCCGCCAGTAAATAGAATAATATTAATATTATCAGGAATATCAGCCTGAGCCATCTCACTAATATCATTAGTTGCCATACCCGATCTTGATTCAAGGTCTGTACCACAATCATAAACCATAATAGTGATAACGTCCTGTCCATTTCCAAGGATCTGAGTTCTCTTTTCTCTCGCAAGAGGAGACACTTCAGTATTAAGCTTCTGAGTATTATTCAGACCATTCTGCCAGCCGGTAGATGTAGCTGCACCTGAGAAACCGCCAAAAAGGCTTGTTATATCTCCATAACTTGCGGAACTATTACTACTGTTTCCAGTAGAACTGTTTCCTGAATTATCAACATTATTATTTGACGAAGAATTATTTGATACAGTATCTGAGCTGGAAGTTGTAATATCATTATTCAGACCATTATCAACAGATGTACCAGAATTTCCTCCGCGGCCAAATATCATAAAAATAATTATTATAACAACTACAAGAGCTCCGGAGCCTCCACCTATCTGAGCTGCTCTATTACCTCCGCCTGAAGATCCTGTCTTTCGACCGACATATCCATCCTGTCTTCCAACCGGACCAGTCCCAAGTCCTTCGCCACGGCGATGCACGCCCTTACTTTCACCTGTAGTTACCTTTTCTCTGTTTGAACTTCTTGGATCCATATTGGTCTCCCTTCGTTTCATAGTTAGCCCTGATGCATAAGCCCAGGAATTATAAAGTTGCTTATTCAAGCAATCATTAATTATAAACTGAAAAAGCCCTAAAAACAAGTATTTTAGGGCTTTTCAGCAGGCAACGGGAATCGAACCCGCCTCCTCAGCTTGGGAAGCTGATGTTCTACCGATGAACTATGCCTGCGCATAAACCTGATTTAATGCTATCACAGCAAAATCCATGGTAGCATAATAATCAAGAATATATATTTAATCTTCGACAGCCTCTTCCTTACGAGCCTTAATTCCTTCTGTAATAAGAGGTAATATCTTATTGAGATCTCCAACGATGCCATAATCTGCAACATCGAATATTGGAGCAGATTCATCTTTATTTATTGCAATGATGATTTCTGATTCTTCCATTCCTGCTGTATGCTGGATTGCACCAGAAATACCAACTGCAAAATACACATTTGGACGTACTGTTTTTCCAGTCTGACCAACCTGAAGTTCCTTAGGAAGCCAGCCATTATCAACTACAGCACGTGAACATGCTACTTCTCCACCAAGAGCATCTGCAAGGTCTCTAAGTAACTGGAAGTTTTCTGCAGAACCAACTCCTCTTCCACCTGCAACAAGAATCTTAGCCTTCTGGATATCAACAGTCTCAGTTACGCCCTTGATTACATCAAGTATTTCAACATACTTCTCATTTGGTGTAAATCCAGGATTAAACTCTATAACTTCACATTCTCTGCCAACAATCTTAGGAGATCTTGTCATAACGCCAGGTCTGACAGTTGCCATCTGAGGTCTGAAATCAGGACAAGCAATAGTAGCAATTGTATTACCACCAAATGCAGGTCTTGTCATGAGAAGCTGATTATGCTTCTGCTGATCCTCTTTACCAGGAATCGCATTAAGAGGGAAATCACCTATTTCAAGAACTGTACAGTCAGCTGTAAGTCCTGTATGTACTCTTGCACATACACGAGGTGCAAGATCACGACCGATAGCTGTTGCTCCAATCAGGAACACATCCGGTTTAAACTTATTTATTACTTCTGACAGAGCATGTGCATAAGGCTCCGTTCTATACTCTTTAAGTTCAGGATCATCAATAAGAATGATTCTGTCAGCTCCATGCTCTTTTAAATGGAACACTTTATTTTCTATCTCTGAACCACAAAGGACTGCAACAACTTCCGTATCAAGATCCTTTGCAAGTTCAATAGCTTTACCCATGAGCTCATATGTTATCTCAGTTATGTGATTATCTATCTGCTGAGCAAATACATATACGCCCTTATATTCTTCTAAAGACATTTCTTAGTCCTCCTATATTCTATATAAAAATCCAACGCATAAGCTTCAGATAACAAATAAACCTAGATTACAAACTTCTCAACAAGCTTGCCAAGAATATAGTCAGCAGCTTCACTTGCAGATTCCGGTGCAACCTTCTCGCCTGCTCCCTTGGCTACTTTATCGGAAGCTTTTGCAATCTGAGTAGGAGAACCTTTAAGTCCCATATTACTGTCCTCAAGAGTATCAAGTGCATCTCTGTCCCATACAGTGATTTCTTTTTCAAATGCATCAAAGATACCACCTGGTGTCATATATCTTGGCTGATTTAATTCAGAAAGAGCTGTAACAAGACATGGCATTTTAGCCTTTAAAATATGATGTCTATCATCATACTGTCTCTTAACAATAACAGAATCTCCATCCACCTTAAGCTCTTCAGCATAAGAAATAAGTGGCAGATTCAAGTGTTCTGAAATCTGAGGACCAACCTGTGCTGTATCACCATCTATAGCCTGACGACCAGTTATGATGAGATCATAGTCAAGTTTTCTAAGTGCAGCTGCGATTGTCTGAGAAGTAGCCCAGGTATCAGCACCTGCAAGTCTTCTATCAGTAACAAGGACAGCCTTATCAGCGCCCATAGCATAAGCTTCTCGAAGTACATCTTCTGCCTTTGGAAGTCCCATTGTAACTACAGTAACAGTTACTTCATCAGCGCCTTTTTCATCCTTGATTCTAAGAGCAGCCTCAAGACCGGCCTTATCATCAGGATTCATTATTGATTTCATTGCATTTCTATCGAGAGTACCATCTGGCTTAAACTTAACTCCACCTTTTGTATCAGGTACCTGTTTTACACAAACAACTATATTCACGCCTGTACCCTCCTTACGCTAAGAGATTACCTGAGATAACCATACGCTGAACTTCGCTGGTTCCCTCATAAATCTCTGTAATCTTTGCATCACGCATCATACGTTCAATCTCATATTCTTTGATATAGCCGTATCCACCATGAAGCTGTACTGCCTTAGTAGTAACTTCCATAGCAACCTCTGCTGCATAAAGCTTAGCCTGAGCAGCCTCAACACTATATGAAACCTTTGCGCCATCAGCAAACTCCTGCTTTTTCATAGCAGCTCTATAAACAAGAAGTCTTGCAGCTTCAACCTTAGTTGCCATATCAGCAAGCTGGAACTGAGTATTCTGAAAAGCTGAAATACTTCTTCCAAACTGTTTTCTTTCTTTGGTATATGCTACAGTTCTCTCAAGAGCCCCCTCAGCAATACCAAGAGCCTGAGCAGCGATACCTATACGACCACCATCAAGAGTATGCATTGCTATACCAAAGCCCTTACCCTGAGCACCAAGAAGTGCTGATTTAGGAATACGAGCATCCTGGAATATAAGCTCATATGTAGAAGAACCACAGATTCCCATCTTATTTTCCTTTGTTCCAAATGAGAAACCAGGCGTATCCTTATCAACAATAAATGCTGATATTTCCTTCATTTTACGACCACGTTTTTCTACAATACCGGTAACAGCTATAACGATATAAACATCAGCTACCTTACCATTTGTAATAAAGCATTTAGAACCATTAAGAACCCATTCATCGCCATCAAGAACAGCCTTTGTCTGCTGCATCTGAGCATCAGTTCCTGCACCAGGTTCAGTAAGTGCAAATGCACCAAGCTTTCTTCCTGTAGCAAGATCAGCTACATATTTGTCCTTCTGTTCCTGAGTTCCATATGTAAGAATGGGGTCAATACATAATGATGTATGAGCAGAAAGAATAACTGAAGTTGTAGCACAAACCTTAGCAAGTTCTTCAACAGCCATGATGTATGTGATAACATCACATCCCTGTCCACCAAATTCCTTTGGTACAGGAATTCCCATGAAGCCAGCCTTAGCCATCTTCTCAACTGTTTCACTTGGAAATCTATGTTCTTCGTCGATTTCCATAGCGAGAGGCTTTACTTCATTCTCAGCAAATTCTTTGAATAAAGAACGAACCATCTCATGTTTCTTGTCAAATGTGAAATCCATGATTTTTCCTCCATGATTTTATGTGCCAAAAAGGCAATTACTCAAGGGGAATTAATCCCCTTGAGGAAATATCTTATAGAGCATCTACTGGTGTCTTTGTACGGTCTTCATTATACTTATAGAATCCCTTACCACTCTTAACACCAAGATTTCCGCCACGTACCATCTTACGAAGAAGAGGGCATGCACGATATTTGCTATCACCTGTCTCTGCATAAAGAACATCCATGATTGCAAGACAGATATCAAGACCTACGAAGTCACCAAGTTCAAGTGGTCCCATAGGGTGATTAGCACCAAGCTTCATAGCTGCATCGATACCAGCGATATCTGAAACACCTTCCATCTTGATAAATGCAGCTTCATTGATCATTGGAATAAGAATTCTGTTAACAACGAATCCAGCAGCTTCATTTACCTGAACAGGAGTCTTTCCGATCGCTTTAGCAATATCAACTATTGTATTAACTGTCTCATCAGGTGTATTAACACCAGCAATAACCTCAACAAGCTTCATTCTGTCAGCAGGATTGAAGAAATGCATACCTACCATTGGACGTGTAAGTCCATTACCAATCTCTGTGATTGAAAGGCTTGAAGTATTTGAAGCAAAGATACACTCAGGCTTGCAAATCTTGTCAAGCTCTGCAAATGTATTCTTCTTAACTTCCATATTCTCAAATGCAGCTTCTACTATAAGATCACAATCTGCACAAATGTCTTCTTTAAGACCAGGTGTGATCTTTGCAAGTATAGCATCAACAGCTTCCTGTGTCATTTTCTCTTTAGCAACAAGTCTTGCATATCCTTTAGCTATCTTATCCTTGCCACCTTCAGCCCATTCAGCTTTGATATCGCAAAGAGCAACTTCATATCCTTCAACCTGAGCAAAAGCCTTAGCAATGCCCTGTCCCATGGTTCCTGCGCCAATTACGCCAACCTTCATGTTCGTATCCTCCTATATTTATCTTATACAACTATTCCTCTCATCCTGCCTCCCTCGAATAATAACTCTCAGAAAGCAGACGATGATTAATTATTTATTCTGGAAAGGTACAACCTTAAGTTTCTTTTCTTTATCCTTTTCAAGGAAATTAGCCATAGCAGCCTTCTGATCTTCTGTCTCAAAGCAGTCACCAAAAAGCTTTTCTTCTATTACTATAGCAGCATCCATATCAGCATCAAGGCCATCATTTATAGCCTTCTTGCAGTTACGAACAGCTATTGGAGCATTTGCAGCAATAGTAGATGCAAGCTTCTTAGCCTGCTCCATCAGTTCTTCCTGTGGATATACTGCATTTACAAGTCCTATTTCCTTAGCCTGCTCAGCCTTAATATTACGAGCTGTATAAATAAGCTGCTTAGCCATTCCAACACCAACTATACGAGCAAGTCTCTGTGTTCCACCAAAACCTGGTGTGATTCCAAGACCAACCTCTGGCTGTCCGAAGATAGCATTTTCAGAACAGATTCTGATATCACAGCTCATTGAAATCTCGCATCCGCCACCAAGTGCAAATCCATTAACTGCAGCAATAACAGGAATAGGGAATGTTTCTATCATTCTGAAAATATCATTTCCCTTCTTACCAAATGCCTCACCTTCAGCCTTGCTGAGACTTGACATCTCGCCGATATCTGCACCTGCAACGAAGGATTTCTCTCCTGCGCCTGTAAGAATAACAGCACGAGTTTCATCAACATTTATATTCTTGAATGTTTCTTCAAGTTCTTCAAGAACCTGAGAATTAAGAGCATTAAGAGCTTTAGGTCTGTTAATTGTAACAACACCTACAAAACCATCCTGCTCATAAGTTACGAATTCAGCCATTTTGAATCTCCTATATATACATTTATATGATTACACTCAATTCTTGAAATCGATGCTTATCTTTCAACTATTGTAGCGCAACCCATTCCACCACCGATGCAAAGCGTTGCAAGACCTTTATGAAGATCCATATCTTCCATCTCGTGAAGGAGTGTAACAAGAATACGACATCCTGAAGCTCCAACTGGGTGTCC
This sequence comes from Eubacterium sp., assembly GCA_024687845.1. The sequence continues at coordinate 16,260 of JAILEL010000188.1, read as the reverse complement.
AAGTGCGATAGCACCACCACGTGGGTTAAGCTGTTTCTCAACATCAATTCCAAGATCCTTACCAACTGCAACTGACTGAGCTGCAAAAGCTTCGTTAGCTTCAATAACATCAAAGTCTTCAATCTTATAACCAGTCTTAGCCATAACCTTCTTTGTTGCAGCTACAGGACCAACGCCCATGATTTCAGGAGCAACACCCGCAAGAGCGCCACCAACAAATGTAGCCATAGGCTTAACACCAAGCTCTTTAGCCTTCTCTTCAGACATTACAACGATTGCAGCAGCACCATCATTGATACCTGAAGCATTACCAGCTGTTACAAATCCGCCTGGATTGATAGCTCTCATCTTTGCAAGACCTTCAGCTGTAATTCCAGCACGTGGATTCTCATCTGTATCAAAAAGAACTGTTTCCTTCTTCTTCTTAATCTCAACAGGAACGATTTCTCTCTTGAATAAGCCATCAGCCATAGCCTTCTGACATTTCTGCTGTGAATTAGCAGCAAACTCATCAAGTTCTTCTCTTGTAAGTCCCCACTGCTCAGCTACATTATCAGCTGTTTTTATCATATGATAGTCGTTAAATGCATCCCAAAGAGCATCCTTAACCATTGTATCTACAAGAGCTCCCTGGCTTTGGCTTGGCCAAGTCATTCTGTAACCAAAACGACCATTAGGAAGTGCAAATGGAGCCATTGACATATTTTCCATACCACCAGCTACAACTATATCTGCATCTCCTGCCTGAATCATCTGTGCTGCCATGTTTACACAATTAAGACCTGAACCACAAACAACATTTACTGTAACTGCGGGAGTTTCAACTGGTAAGCCAGCCTTAATAGATGACTGACGTGCAACATTCTGTCCCTGACCTGCCTGGATTACACAACCCATATAAACATGGTCAACCTGATCAGCGGCAACGCCTGCACGATTCAGAGCTTCCTTAATAACAATTGCTCCTAAATCTACAACAGGGGTAGTACTAAGTGATCCTCCCATAGTACCGATTGCTGTACGACATGCGCCTGCTAAAACGACTTTTTTTGACATAGAATAATCCTCCATATAATATTTTGATGTCCGGAAAATGATATATTTTCCAGTATGAAATATAATTTACACTTTCACACGCTAAAGTATTAAAACATACAAACCTAAAAACGCCCTTTAATAATATCATAAATAAAAATCTATCGCAACAAATAAGCTTTCGGTGTTTCGTTAATATTTATGCACATTTCCCCAAAGTTTATAGTTAAATTTCACAATCATCTTAATAAAACAACTGAAAAAACAAAACAATTCAAAAAAATATAGCCCCTCTGGAACAAAAAAATTTTGAAAAATATCATTTCAAAAAATAACTATTCCAGACAGGCCATAAATCAAAGGACATCTGTCCAAATATATTCGGTTAAAACTATTTTTTTGATTCTTCATCCTGAACCATTATGTACTCTCCTGCCATACCCGCACCAGCAGCTACTACAGAATCAGGCTCATCAACTATTGCACATTTTATATTTGTCTTCTCTGAAATAAGTTTATCCATTCCATAGACAAGACTACCTCCACCGGATAGAAGTATTCCCTCTTTTGCTATGTCAGCAACAAGCTCAGGTTCAATATTTTCAAGCACACTTGTAATACCATCAATAATCTGAGTAGTGATTTCCTCCAAAGCTTCTACAGTCTCATTTGCTCCAAGATCAAGTCTTACAGGCAATCCATTGACCATATTCTTGCCTTTAACCTCATAAGAGGCATCTATCTTTCGAAGATAAACACCAGCTATTTCAATCTTGGCATCTTCAGCACTCAGTTCGCCCATTTCGATGCTATATTTCCTTCTGACATATCTCGCAATTGCTTCTGTAAAATCGTCTCCTCCAACCTTGAGGGCAACACCATAAGCTATATCACCTGCAGAAATAATAGCTATATTAGTTGTACCACCGCCAATATCAACTATCATATGTCCTGAGGTTTCCATTATATCTACACCACTTCCAAGTGCAGCTGCAATAGGAGACTCTAACAGAAATACTTCCTTTGCCCCGGTTTTTACTATTGCATCTTCAACAGCACGTCTTTCAACTTCAGTTATTCCTTGAGGAACAGCAACACAAACATTAGGACGTCCTATAATTCTTCTTTTTTTAAGTGCATTCTTTACAAAAGCCTTTATCATTCTTTCAGCGAGAGCATATTCCGAAATAACTCCATGTTTTATAGGACGTTCAACAATGATATCGTCTGTTGTTTTACCGAGCATTCTTTTAGCCTTGGTACCTACAGCAATTATTCTTTTTTCTTTACGCTCATATGCAAGAACAGCAGGTTGATTAATAACAATTCCCTTATCTCTCATATAAACACAAATATTTGAAGTTCCCAGATCTATTCCGATATCGATTCTATACATAATTATTCCTGATAAAACAACCTTTCAAAATTTTAGCTGATTTTGCTTCCGGATATCATCCACAAAATCAGCTAAACATATTATACTAAAACAAATATTACATCAAGTAAAAATTTACTCAAAATCCTTAGGTGTTACACGTTTTTCAGATGAATCACGTGCATCCGCCTTAGTTATAGCAGTATCAATAGCAGCAAGGAGTCTGTCAAGATTACCCATTTCCATACCGGAAATAAGACCTGAGATTGTATTCTTTACTTCATCAGAAGCCACATAACCAAGTTGCTTGATATAACTCATACCAACTCTTATCATATCATCCTTGTTGATCTTAGTCATATCAATAAGGTACTCAAACTCAGAAAGAATCTCAGCTGTATCACCAAACAGTCTTGAAATGGAATCAATCTCACCTGTCATGATAACAACAAAGTCCTTAACATCCTTTGCTGAAAGTTTAACGATTTCTATAAGTTTCTCAGGTGTAACAAGACCAGCATTTTCTATAACGAGACATCCACCCTTAAGCTTATCAAGAGCATCTAACTTAACACTGTTAAGCTTTCTCGCCTTAATCTTAGCAATAGTTCTTGCACTACATATACCCATATCATAGAAGCTTCGTGCAAAATCTTCACCTACACATACAGAACCAAATCCATACTGTCCAAGAACAACTATATTTCTGGATCTTATTGTCTGCTCCATATTAGCAGCAATATCAGTGAATGTATCAACTATTTCATCAGCTGATGCTTTAATCTCAAGATATTTCTCAATGTAATTAGCAGCGAGTGGAAGTCTTTGACCTGTACCAACACTTGTAAGGTCAATTTCCATCTTATCAACAGACTTAACCTTATCTTCTGCTTCCTTAAGAGCTATCTTAGCATCATCAAGCTTCTTTTTAGCATCATCTACATTAACCTTAGGAACTTCGCCGATAGCATCAGGGTTTACTCCAGCCTTTGCAAGAGATGCATCAAGTTTAGCCTTAGCTTCTTCTGCAGCCTTGGTCTTCTTCTTCAGCTTAGTCTGAACCTTGATAATCATTGCCTCAGCAATCTTCACATCAGCTTCTGCTGCGATTACAGCTTCCTCAGCTTCCTCAACAGCCATATCCTCATTAGCTGCTCTCTTTTCAATTTCAAGCTTAGCAGCTTCGAGTTCATCATCTATACGTTTTTCTTCAGCAGCAAGTTTTTCTTCTACTTCACTCTGAGCTTTCTTCTCTGATTCTCTCTCAGCTTCTGTCATTGCTGCAGCAAGAGCTGCCTTAAATGCATTTTCAGCAAGCTTTGCAGCTTCATCATAAGTTGCCTTTCTCTTTTCAGCAGCTTTAGCCTTACGTGTATCAATATCTGTAAGCTTAGCTTCAATTACCTGAACACCGCTCTTCTTTGTTTCAACTTCAGCCTTAGCAGCTTCAACCTTTTCTTCAGCTGCTACAACACCAGCCTTAGCATCCTCAACGGCCTTCTTCTTCTCAACAACATTTGACTTAGCAGTTTCAACATCTTCACGAGCCTTATTTGCAGAGCTCTCAAGATCAAATACTTTCTTCTTAGCAGCAGCTACACCATTCTCAGCAATCTTTGCCTTCTCACGAGCTGCAGCTGTTTCTTTCTGACTATTCTTAATCTTTGTTTCAGCATCATATACCTTAGCCTGAGCTGCTCTGATATCAGACTCTGTCTTAACCTGTTTGTCTTTAGCTTCTTTAAGAGCTTTTTCTGCTGCGATTACAGCTGCCTTGATTGAACCAAGACTATCCTGTAATTCTTTAGCTTTATCCTTAAGATTACGAGCATCAACCTTAGCCTGATCCTCATTCTTAATAGCATTCTTTACTACTTCCTCAGCATCAGTCTGAGCTTTAACTGCCATTTCAACATCTTCACTTGCTTTATCGGCATTCTTTTCAGCCTCAGCAACCTTAGCCTGAGCCTTATTTACATTATCCTCAGCTGCCTTAACTGCGTCTTCAGCTTTATTTGCATTTTTCTGAGCTTCATTTACAGCAGCCTCAGCTGTCTTAACAACCTTCTGAGCTTCATTTACAGTAGCCTGTGCTTTAGCAATCTCTTCTTTAACCTGTGCTTCTTCAGCAGCAAACTTCTTATCATCATAAGCCTTTGCTGATTCAGCCTCTTCTTTTCTCTTCTTTTCTTCCTGATCAGCCTTGCTCTTAACTACAAGCTCTGCAGCAGCCTTTGCCTCTGTAAAAATCTTAGCCTTGATCTTATCAAAATCACCATTAACTTTTTCTGCTGCGCTCTTCTTCTTAGCATTTGATCCCTCAACAGCCTTTTCAACTTCTGCACGAACTCCTGCAGCAACTTCTTCTTTAGCTATTACGTCCTGCTTAGCTTTATCTACAGCACTCTTAGCATCAGCGATCTGCTTCTTAACATCTGCAAGTTCTTTCTCAGCATCAGCCTTTTCCTTAGAAGCTTCTCTTGATTTAGCTTCAAGTTCAGCATTTTCCTTTGAAAGCTTGGCTTTTTCTGCAGCCACACCAGATGCAGCTTTTTCAGCTTCTTTAAACTCTTTCTCAGCTTCTGCAACAGCCTTCTTAGCATCTTCAACAGCTTTTTCGAATTCTGCCTTGTACTTCTTACGCTGTTCTTCAACTGCAGCCTTTCTGGCTTCTTCTGCAGCTTTCTTACGCTGTTCTTCAAGAATACGTCTCTTTTCAGCTTCTTCTGCAGCTTTCTTAGCAGCTTCTTCTGCTTTCTTAGCAGCCAGTTCTTCTGCTTTCTTCTTAGCTTCTTCTTCAGCCTTTGCTCTTGCAGCAGCATCAGCTTTGGCCTTTGCATCTAAGTCTTCCTTAGTCTTTACAGCTTCATCGACCTTTGCCTTCTTTGCAGCTTCCTTAGCTACTTTATCCTTAAGAGAAACATCAGTCTGATTCTTATCTATAGCCTCATCTGTTGCCTTATCCTTCTCGTATTGAGCCTTCTTAAGAGCAGCAGCCTTTTCTCTTGCAGCAGCAAGACGTCTTTCCTGATCATCTATATCCTTAGACATCTTCTTCTTACGAGCCTTAGCCTCTTCGAATCTGTCTTCAAATGTTTCTTCAGCAAAGTCATCATATGCTTCATTTAAATCATCAATATCAACCTGATCATTTTTAACATCCTGGAATCCATCCATATTAGATGTCTGAGCATCAAATGATAAATCATCATCATCCAGATCATACATACTGTCAACATCATCTGAAGGTGTCTCTCTCATAGTAGGAATAATACTGTCAAGCTCATCCTCAGATTTTGTTTCTGCCTTATCTGTAGAAACCCATCCATTGTCCTCGCTGACAGTTTTTGTTCCATCTGAAGAGAATGAATACTTACCTTCTTTAGAACCATCAACGACAGTAACCTTTTTATCTGATTCTTTACCAAGATTTATATTTGCACCTAAGCCACCAGAAAGGTCTCCGCCCAAACCACCAGTAGGGGTACTTCCAAGACCTCCCTTTGGTGTACTTCCAAGGCCACCTTCAGACTTACCAGCTGCACCAAGTCCGCCGCCAAGTCCACCTGCTCCTGGAGCCATATCACTGGTAAGAACAGTAGTCTTATCATCATCTCCTGTATCCGGAGCACTTTCAGACTCTTGAGCCTCCAAATCTATACCAAGCTCTTCAGCTCTTTTCTTTCTCTTTTTCTCTTCAATTCTGGCAAGTTCTTCAGGCGTAAGAGTCTTGTACTGTTTCTTTTCTCCTTCAGTCTTCTTGTCAGATGCCTTCTTTGAAAAGGCCATAGCTTCTCGTTCTCTTTCAAGCTTTTTCTGCTTTTCGGCACGTTCCTTCTCAACCTGCGCACGAACAGCAGCTATTAGTGCCTCTCTCTGATCTACAGCCACGGTGCTATTACCTCCTTAAAATAATACATTTTTATAGTTTTATACCCAAAGATTCAAGCAGTGCTTTTGCTTCCATAAGCTTAGCTTCCTCTTCTTTAAGTCCTTCGTCAAGTTTTTCACTCTCAGTTTTTACAACTTCTGTAAAATTATTATCAACCTTAACATCATTATCATTATTCGCAAGGCTAGGGAATAAGTCTGAACTAAAACTCCTGAAATCCATTGAAGGAATATCCTCTTTCATATAAGAGAACGTATCTTCTTTCTTATGTATGGAATCTTCTTCCTTCTTATATAAGAAATCATCCTCTTCACTGAATTCAGTATTCTTTTCTGATTCAAAAATTGCTCCTGATTCAGGTTCTGATTTTGATTCATAAATTGGTTCTGATTCAGGTTCATAAATTGGCTCTGTTTCAGGTTCAAATCCAGACTCAGATTCAATTTCAGATTCTATTTCAGGTTCTATTTCAGATTCATTCTCAACTTGAACTACTGGTTCTGAATAATTCTCTAAATCTGAATGATACTCATCCGCTGGTTGATATTCATATTCTGATCGATAATCAGATGTTGATTGATACTCATACTCAGTTTCTGAACTAATATCTTCATCGATATGCTGCAACGATTCAGGTTCTGGTTCGTCATATCCAATCAGCTCGTCTTCCTCAGCTTTTTCTCGAACTTTGAAATCATTATAATCAGAACTGAAAAACGAATTTCTAATCTCAACAAATTTATTTCTAAGTTCATCAACCTCAGAATCCTCAGGCTCTATTTCATCAGATTCTGTTGTGTCAGACTCTTCACTATCATTCAATTCATCAACATCTGAATAATTAGCAAATGCTGAATTATCATAACTATACTCATCCTCAAGTTCAGGAATATCTTCCTCAACCTCAGGTACAAACTCTTCTGATTCTCTTTCGTAGCTATAATCCGGTTCATAGCTAGCCTTTTCTTCTTCAGAGTAAGAATCTGTTTCTGGAATTTCTTCCTTCACCTCAGGTGCATATTCTTCCTTTACCTCTGGTATAGGTTCTTCTTTCACCTCTGGCTCATAGCTCACTGGTTCTTCCTCATAGCTATAATCTGGTTCAGAAGTTTCTTCCTTCACCTCTGGTTCATATTCCTCTTTTATCTCCGGTTCATTACTAACTTGTTCTTCCTTATAGTAAGAATCTGGTTCAGAAGTTTCTTCCTTCACTTCAGGTGTAGGCTCTTCTTTTACCTCTGGTTCATAGCTAACGGGTTCTTCTTTATAGTAAGTTTCCGGTTCAGGAACTTCTTCCTCTATCTCAACTTCAGGAAGTACTTCAGGTTCATCAAAGCTTACTGTATCCTGATACTTTGCAAATTCTTTAAAAACGTTTTCGCTTTCATCATTATCTTCAAACTCGAATTCCACTTCACCAAGTCCGGCAATTGTATCAGACTCAGGTGCAAATCCATCATCGAACTCGAATGTTACAAAGCTTTGCTCAGATTCTTCCTTTTCTTCATCCTCCTCTGACTCTTCAGAATACAGAATACTTGTTTCTGCCTTCTCTGCCTCTTGTACAGATGAATCATCACCAGACTTATCAGTCTGCTCATCAGTCTTAGAGGATTCAGCCTCATTTCCAGATTCTGTATCAGAAGATTTCGAATCAGCTTCAGATACATTTACATCTGAGTCAGTCTTTTCTACTTCAGCCTGAATTTTTTCTTCAGAATCCTTATCTGATTCATTTTCATCATTTTCTTTGGATGGATTATCTTTGTCTGAAGAAGTATCTTCTTTCTTCTTAAAGGTCTTCTTTATAAAATTCTTTAATCCTTTTTCAATACCTTCAGGTGTTTTTTTCTCCTTAGGTTCTTCTGTAACAAGCTCTGTTATAACAGCTTCAGCCTCTTCAGGATTCATTCTGTAATAATCCTTCTCTAGAATCGTCTTTTCAAAGGACCTTATTTCAGCCTGTTCAGGATCATCATCCTGCCGTTCTCCATCGGCATAAATATAAAAATACTTTTTTGCAACATCTTCATCTTTAATAATACTGTCTATATTTGAAGCATATATACTGCCTTTGAACGTAGCTTTATAATCAGCTGCAAAAATATCAAGTTCATCCTTATTCAGAAGCTTTGAAAGGATAATCAATTCATAGCTCCAGTCAATATCCATATTATGTCTGTAGTAAGGATTGATAATGTCATAGAGTTCTTCTATATTATCAGTCCTTGCCTTTTTCATAATATACTTGATATTCATAAGTTCATCAGCAGAACCAGAACTATAATAAACGTACTCTTCAAAATATCTTTCAGCTAATTTATAATATCCTATTTTCAGATAGTAGTTTACCAACGAAAAAAGAATTCTGGTTGCTTCTGGAGCCATAGAATGTGCCTTTACATATAATTGCCGGGCATCCTTCAGTCTACCAACATTCTCATAAACCTCTCCACAGGTTCTTAGGAACTGTGGATTGAAAGATTTTTCAAGATCCTGCGAATCAAGTATTTCAACAGCGAGACTATACTCATGAGCTTCTGCCAATTCCTTTATTTTATTTACGCTGGTCATACTAAGTCCTGAACTCAATTTGTACACCTCTGGTTAAATAATTTTAGTCTTCTACTGATGCATCCTCAAAGGTTTTCTCAACCTTCTCGATGACAGTTTCTTTCATATTTCCTCTGGTCCTCTCATACTGAAGTCCAGATTCCATAATTTCTAGAAGTTGAAGTCTTACACCTGAATCAATTTCCTTGATATACTGCATAAGAACATCCTTTATCTCAACAACATATTCTTTTTCTTTCATACGGTCGATCATTTCTTCATAATTAAATGTAGCTTTAGTCATTATGTCTTTCTGCTTACGTCCGCAAACAACACACTCCTCGGAACCAGCTTCATTCACATGGCCACAGTTACATGTCCAGATCATACCATCAGTTTTATATTTTTCTACCGCATCAATTCCACGTTTCTCTTTAAGATTATGCAATCTTCTTGCACTAAGAGTAACATTGATCGGAGTATCATTACAAGCATATACCCCTCTTGGAGTAGCATACTTATTAAGAATTACCTTAGCATCCTTAAGAAGCATCAGATCATTCGGAGCAACCTTACTCTGAACATAGTCAGACTCAATCACTGAAAGATTGATATTTTTTGAAAATACAAAATCAACATTTTTTATAACAAGTCTTTCATCATAAAGATTTGTAAACTCAACATCTGTTCTTACTGCATTTATATCCTCATGATTATAGTTATAACAGATGAGTTTCATATTAATGTTGTTTGAATCCCCATCAAGAACAACCTTAACTGGTCTCGGAACCATACGAGCATAGTAATTCGTAACATAAAGTTCCTTGTGAACTTCGTCTGTTGCAGTAATATGTTTAGCAATCTTTACAGCTGTTCCTGAAACAATTATTCCAAATGAACCTGCTTCAAACGGTGCATATGTCATACTCATACCAATAATAGCATCCGCACCCTTCTTCTTAGCTGCATTTACAAGTTGCTGTTCCGCATCTTCACGACACTGCTCAAGCTTAGCTGTATCCTTTCTTGCAACATCAGTAACATTAGCCGCAATACCGGAAATAAAATTCGATCCAAGAATAGCCTGACTTGAAACAAACCCCAAATACTCAGTGATTATATACCCCTCAATAGAATTACCGGTTGTAACTAGCATATTAGCCGCCATAATGTAACCCCTCCTCTTTTCATTTAACATCCTATCCATTATAACATGAGAACAAGATAAATCAAACAGATTTTTTGTGCAAAAACCCTAATCAGAGAAGGCATTATTAAATAACTTTACTATATCGGAAGTTGTAAAGGAGAATGATTTTTATAGGTCAAATAATGATATTCAATACTAAAATATGTTTTCTCTTCACTGCTATCTACAAGTTCCCAATTATCCTTCTCATCAAGGTTTGGAAACCAGGTATCAGCTTCATATTTATAATGCAGTTTAGTTATAATAGCCTCATCACAGTATGGTTCAAGAAGATTGTATATTTTACCTCCTCCTATAACATAAACACTATCACTATTATAGTCTTTCAGGATTTCAAACAGTTCTTCTATCGAATGAGCAATAGGACTATCCTTTGCCGTAAAGTCCTCTCTCATAGAAAGAATTATGTTGGTTCTTCCCTGAAGCGGAATCCCATTAGGGAAGCCAGAAAGTGTTTTTCTTCCAAGGACAACCACATTACCAAGAGTAAGATTTCTAAAGTTCTTCTGATCCTCAGGAATCCTTACAAGCAGACTGTTTTTGTTACCTATAGCCCAATTTTCATCTACCGCAGCAATTAATTTCATACAATGCTCCTTTTAGAATTAAATATTTTATCTGATCATTAAACAGCTATCGGAATATCCTTAATCTGTTCACCAGTTTTATAATCTTCTATATTAAAATCATCAGTTGTAAAGCTATAAAAATCCGTAATCTCAGGATTAAGTGTAACCTTCGGTGCAGGATAAGTCTCTCTTTTGATGAGCTCCTTAATTATCGGAACATGTCTGTCATAGATATGTGCATCCGCAATAACATGAACAAGTTCTCCCGCCTTAAGGCCTGACACCTGAGCAACCATCATCAGTAAAGCTGCATATTGAACAACATTCCAGTTTCCCGCAGCGAGAACATCCTGCGAACGTTGATTCAGAACCGCATTCAGAGTATCTCCCGTAACATTATACGTAACACTGTATGCACATGGATAAAGATTCATTTCACTAAGATCCTGATGAACATAAGTATTGGTAATTATTCTTCTGCTGTAAGGATTCTCCTTGAGATCAAACAGGACTCTGTCCATCTGATCCATATCTCCTTCTTTATAATGACTCTTCACACCAATCTGATAGCCGTATGCCTTTCCTATCGAGCCTGTTTCATCAGCCCATTCATCCCATATTCCGGATTTGAGATCATGAATATTATTGGATTTTTTCTGATATATCCAGAGAATCTCATCTATAGCAGATTTGATATAGGTTTTTCTCAAAGTAATAGCAGGAAATTCTTCCTGAAGATTATACCTGTTTACTATACCAAACTTTTTAATCGTAAAGGCATCAGTTCCATCGGACCATTTAGGTCTGACCTTTTCACCCTTCGTATCAATTCCGCTTTCCAGAATCTCTTTACACATTTTTATATATATTTCATCCGCTTTACTCACACCAGCACCCCCGTAATTAATTATCTCATTTATCTGATCCAGCTTTCACAAAATCCAAAATCTGGTTACACATACAAATAAATGCATTTCAGATACAATTTTTCTTCAAAAAAGCATTTACATGATAACATAAAACTATTATTTAAGCACCATATTTTTACGAAAGGAGACAAAGCATGGGAATAAGAATAGCATGGGGTCCAATTCTACGGTATTATCGAAACAAGCATAAGCTGACGCAGGAAGAAGTTTCCGACGCCATCAAAATCCCAAGGCAGCAATACAGCAAATGGGAATGTGACACAGGGTATCCAACTGCAGAATCAATATCGTTACTATCTAATCTGTATGATGAGGATTTATTCCGATACGTTATAAAAAATGTACCAAGTGAATATCTAGAAGAATTAGCCGAGTTAAAGCGTCACATCAATGCCTCTGACGAAATGGTCAAAAATACAAAAGGACGAAAGAAAACAATACGTATCACAAGCGACATTCCAGACGATTAGAATTTAGAAAAAAAGAGTGACAGCTGATACCCTGTGAATATCAGCTGTCACATTATACATTTTAGAATTTTCTAAGTATTTCAACTACTGTATTGATTTTTTCTTTATCAAATGCTGCCACTGCCCTGTCCACTTTACGTCTCACTTCAGCTTCAAGCTCATACTCACTGAGAGACTTAAGATGTTTTTTTGCCTCATCTTTGCGATTCTTTTCAAGAAGATTAAGTATATCTTCTACACGCTCATTTATGTCTGCAGATTTAAGCTTGATGCCATTAGTTTTAAGAATAAGTATCTCTGTCGAGCCCGTCTGAATCTCTTGAGGATTCTTATTGCCAAGCCATATGGAAAATCCATTAGTAACATTCTCCCACTCAGCATTGAGTGCCTGCCAGTTACTTTCAGCAACATCAAGGCTGTCATCCTTTACCATATTAACATGATCATCAAAGCAATCAGCCAGATAGATCGCACCGAGTTTTCTGCAAAGCTCTCGCATCACTCTTGCCTTATCCATATAATCTTCAGACTTATCGGAATACATATAATCAATCATATCTGAACTTGCAGTTTCATAAAGATCACAGAAATCCTCTGCCATCTTTTTATATTCTTCAAAATTGCCTTTAAAATTCTTGATTCCCTCAATAAATCTTATATTGTAGCTCTTAAGAGTATTAGCATTATTTGCTATCTCATGAATAGACTCAACCAGATCTTCATCTTCAGGAATCATCCTTTTAGGAGCATGCCTAAGAATAATATCCTGAATAACTGTTCTGTCTATAGGTTTCCTTACAATACCTGTAAATCCAGAATCCTCAAAAAAGATATCAGGCTCATCAACTCTTTCATCAAGTATGATATAAACCTTTGCATCCTTACTTTTACTTGCAGGACTTGACTTCATATTTCTGAGAGTCTGAACTCCATCCATACGAGGCATAACACGTGATATAAATATAAGATCAAACTTATCACTATTAACCTGTTCAAGGCACTCAATACCACTGGATACAGATGTAACGAAACACCCAGTCTGATCAATTATTCTTTCAAGTTCTACACGTTCTTTATTATCAGCATCTACAACCAGAACATAAAACTGACCTTCTCTAGTATAGAGTTCCAGTTCTTTCTCGACCTCAATCTTCTTATCTTCAAAACCGGAAAACTCAATTTCATCTTTTTTCTTTACAATATCCAGCTTATCTAACAGTGACATATTGCTCCCCCTTGTTAATTGAGAATAATCTTACGATAATTTTTCTTTCCCCTTCTAATAACAAACTCCTCATCAAATGCTTCTTTTGAATAAGCTTGTTTTATATCGCTGACCTTTTCTCCATTTACAGCAACACCGCCTTGTTCAATTGCTCTTCTACCTTCAGAACGAGTCTGAACCAGACCAGCCTTCACCAGAATTGATATAGCATCAATCATTCCATCATTAAAATCTTCTTCTGTAATAACAGACTCAGGCATATTCTCTGAACCGCCGCCCCCAAATATTGATTTCGCAGCAGTTTCAGCCTTCTTAGCCTCTTCTTCACCATGTACAAGAGAAGTAAGTTCGAAAGCAAGTATTTCCTTTGCTTTATTCAGCTCAGCCCCCTCCCAGCTTTCCATCTTATGAATCTCTTCAAGCGGAAGAAATGTAAGCATCTTAATACAGTTAAGTACATCAGCATCATCAACATTTCTCCAGTATTGATAGAACTCATATGGAGATGTTTTCTCAGGATCAAGCCATACAGCCCCCTTACCGGTCTTACCCATTTTCTTTCCTTCTGAATTAAGAAGAAGGGTTATTGTCATTGCATGAACCTGCTTATCATTACCAAGCTTCTTATGAATCAGGTCACGACCTCCCAGCATATTTGACCACTGATCGTCTCCACCAAATTCCATGTTACAGCCATATTTTTCATATAGCATCAGGAAGTCATAGCTCTGCATGAGCATATAGTTAAACTCAAGGAAGCTAAGTCCATCCTCACTCGCAAGTCTCTGTTTATAACATTCTGCACGAAGCATATTATTTACTTTAAAGCAAGAACCAATATCACGAATAAATTCAATATAATTAAGATCTCTCAGCCAGTCAGCATTATTAACCATCAGAGCCTTTCCTTCACCGAACTCAATAAACCGGCTCATCTGTTTCTTGAAACACTCACAGTTATGATCGATCATCTCTGTAGTCATCATTTTTCTAAGATCAGTTCTTCCCGAAGGATCACCAATCATTCCAGTACCACCGCCAACAAGTGCAATAGGTCTGTTTCCAGCCATCTGAAGTCTCTTCATAAGACAGAGAGCCATAAAATGTCCAACATGAAGCGAATCAGCCGTAGGATCAAAACCAATATAAAAGGTTGCCTTTCCATTATTTATCATATCTCTGATTTCGTTTTCATCAGTGACCTGAGCTATCAATCCACGCTCTACAAGTTCTTCGTAAATCTGCATTTTTCAAATCTCCTATACTATTATCTCAACAATTTATTATAATGTATTTTTATCAAAGTGTCAAAAAATCTTACAAAAATATTTGTTAAATTTTTATGATTTTTAAGAAGTTTGCTCAATTTTTCATTATTATTCTATATCTTTTCTCTCTGCAAGAAATCTCGAATAACCTATACCGGTAGCAAGAACCACAAAGAAATATGGAGTTGTAATCGGCTGATTCAGGTTAACCAGACTCTGCACAAAATAAGCAACACCACTTGCCAGGCAAGCAATAAGAACCGGATTATCCTTCATTCTTTTTCCAATATATATAAATGAGCTGGATACAAATCCTAAATAAGTAATCAAACCAAAGATTCCAGTCGTTACCAGATACTGGAGAAGTTCATTATGAAGGTTATCATATTTTTTTCCCGTAATATCTACCATCTCCTCATAATAATTTCTCCGCATCAGCTCACCAATAGTTTCATTTCCATAACCAAAGATTTTCTGCATAGGGCTTGCAATTTTGAAAAGGCTGACACCTCTTCTCCAGATATATCCTCGGAAAGTACCCCACTTATCATTAAAAACAAAAAATGAATTCTTAGTCTTGATTCCAACAGCTATTACACCCACAATAGAAACTGCCAAAATCAAACTAAATGTCAGTAGAGCATTCCATGACTGGATATCCTGATATTTTTCCAGATTAGTCTTTCTAAATACAAGCACTGCAGCTGTAACTAAAAGTACAAACATAAGTAAAACAAACATAATTTTAGGATTTTCTACTATCTCAGCAATACCATTCAAGTGTTTTCGGCTTCCACTAAACGCAGAGTTTAGTATAGCCATAATCTCAAGTCCAACAAACAGAAGCAAAGCTGAAAACATATATTCCATAAGACGTTTATTCAAAACAGCCACATAAAAAAGTACAATAAAAGCAACCCCAAGTCCAAGATAGACGTTATCACTTTTAGCAGGAATTATCGCCGCACCTGCCATAATAGTTATAATTGCCGCAACAACTCTGATCCATAATTTATCAGAAAATATAAAAGCGGCGACAAACATAGGCAGCACGACACATATAAATGAAGCATAGGTATTAATATTTCCAAAAGAAGAAATAAACATCTCTTTCTGCTTTGCCACTATTTTAATTCTCAGCTCAAAAGGGTCCATTCCAAAATGCTGAACATAGGCGAGAATAAATACTGTAGCCGAAGCAAGAACTATCAGTACAAACAACCACTCATTAACAAACGCCTCTTTGCTAAGAAGAATAATCATCAAAGTAAGTACAATAATCATTCCAAGTCCAAAACGTCTTCCGGTTTCACCCGTCCAGGAACCAGCCTTATCTTCAGACATAAGAAACGCAAATACATTTGCAACCAGAAAAAGAACCATCCAGAATTCTGGCTTCTGATAGAATTTGGCATCATTAAAGAAGAATTTACCATCCGGCTGATAATATTTCATCATCACATATTCTATCGCAAAAGCCGCAGCAATAAGTATTACATAGATAAGAGTTCCATAGATAAATGTACTCGCTCTCGTTCCTGTTATATCAAAGTATTTATTATGCATACGAAATGTATATATAGAAAAGATAAACATCAGATAACCTATGTTCACAATATCTATCGGTCTATTTTTTCTAAATCTGTCATATTTTTCATCAGTATTCATTATTATATTACTTTTCCTTTTAATATTTTTCAGTCTTCAACTACAATAATATATGCCCCAAAAATA
>JAILEL010000183.1 GCA_024687845.1 Eubacterium sp. | reverse complement strand
ACTATCATAACTATGCCAACCCATAGTCCCACCTTATGTGTCTTCCTGTTTTCCTTCTTGGCTATTAATGCTCTTACCAGGGAACCTATAATAAGTCCTATTGCTACGAGCGTCAATATAGCAGCGATAACTATTACAACCATCGCCAAAACCGCATTTAACAATACTACAAACATCTATTCTCACCTGCTATCATTCAGCTATTCAATTTATGCTTATTTTTTTCCTTGCCCATTTATTTCATGTTTCCTTTACATTACTGAGCATTACCCTGTAAAATTTTTTCCATTTTTTTATCGAATTTAATCAGTCATAATATCCATCTCTGCCAAATAAAATGCTATCCATTTCATCATCCGGTGCATAAATTCCAATAGACCGAACATAAGATATCGGTCCGATTAAACTGCAATACCCTGAAGCCAAGTTCTTTACCTTTGGATAGACAGTCTATTACCAGCTTCTCTCCAATATGCAGCCCTCGATACTTTGAACTTACTGCATAACTTGCATTACAAATATGTCCACATCTACCAACATTATTCGGATGCAAAATATATAAACCAACAACCTGTCCGGTATCTTCAGCCACTCCGGTATAGCTCTGGGATTCAAAGAACTCTTTTCCTGAATGCTCATTGAGCAGATTCTCCTGCGGAAACGCTATTCCAGCCTCGACAACCTCGTTCCAGATGTCTATCATCTGATGAATGTCTTTTTCTTCAAATTTTCGAATAATCACTGAAATCCTCCTCGTCAATAAAACTGTAAAAAATTTTTCCAAGACAAATAACTAAACTGGAAGATAATTATTCTACCTGCTCAAATATTTAAAGCAGGACTGCATTTCAAATATAACATATTATTGATATTCTGAACATAATAAAAGCGTCCATGATTTTTTGATTTGATTACTCATAGACGCATTTCTCTATATATTATTCATTCTTTTTATATCCAGATTTCTTCTTGTAATTTGAAATTATGGAAACGACATTAATCAAACAACTTGCTGAAAATAATATCCATAATGGCTTGGGGAGTGTCACATCGATAATAGCAAGTACAATTATCGTTATTCCAACCAATAATCCACATATTCCTGATATAAGAAATATTATCTTTTTCTTGTCCACATCTATCCTCAATTTAGTTTTAACATCTCACGCTTGTTATAAAACCACTTCATTCTTCTCTGAACTATTTTCATTTGCCTTAATCATTTTTCTGTAGCTGATTAATGAGCTTACCAGATAATATACTGCAAGGAATATATCAATTGCGAGTAAGATTATATCAAACTTCTTACTTGGATCAAAATCGATTCCATTCATTATTGCTACGAAGCTCCAGCATACTGCACAGAATACATTAAGATTAAATATTCCCTTAGGTGTTTTGCACTTTTCTTCAAAAGTCATCTTCTTTTCATTATTTACTGTCATTGTATTTGTCATTGTTATATCCTCCATCGAATTAATATTTTTTTCTGCGATTTGTTCGCTTTGTTTTATCTTATGTCTGGATAATACAACAACCTAGAATGCCATATTGAAAATCTGTTGCGAATGGTAATAAAGTTGCTGTGAATGGAAAAAACTGGCATATCATCACACTTATCCCACGAAAGTACCCATGGAACGTTTTGGTGTAGTTTTAACAGTTTCCTCTAATATCACATTTTCCTCTACGACCATTCTCAACAATTCTCTGCTGAATCGACTCCATCATTACAAGCATTGTTATAGGACTAAGTTCTGTACCAAGGTCTCTGATGCCATAAACCGTAAGTCGGTTATCTACATCAACATTAGTCTGATGATTGAAGATATTTAGAGAGCCTCTTACAAAGAGTTCAAGTGAAAGAGCTATAGCCTTTGCCTCTTCCTCAGGCTGTTCAAGCAGGAGTTCATAGAAGTCTTCGATAATTGGTACAAATCTGTCATCTATTGGAAGACGAGCTATTTCAGTGTATAACTTTCTCACTCATCTATCAATAATGGACTTCTGTCTTGAGTTAAGACTGTCACCTATACACTGTTCGCATAGACCAAGCATGAATTCACCCTTTTCTCTTATCCGGCCCTTAGTATCATTTACATCCAGATTCAATACATCCATAGAAAGCGGATTAACGTAATTATCTGTGTAATTCGACATATTTACTACGGTTCCGCCATAAGTATAGGCTATATCGAAGTATTCATTCATGGGATCAATTATTATTATTTCGTCCTCTCCCTGAAGAAATACAGAACCCATTTCCATCTTACATAAGAATGATTGTTACTGCCACATAGAAGAGGCACTGATCATTTTCTCTGACATCATCCATTATTTCCTCGATTTCCTTCTTCTCAGTTCTCTTGGCATAGGATATCTCAGTTGAAAAGTCGTTATTTTTGTTACGGACTCTCTGTTGCTTTATGATATCCGACTCAATACCAAGATACTTTTTCTGAAGTGTTTTTGTAGTCAGATCCTTCGGAACCGGAACCACATCAATACTTGTTATTGAATGAACCGGAAGTGATATGATCTCATTTATGAATCTGTAAGAAAGACTGCTTGGATACTTCTTTATGAAAAGTACTCTGCAGAACTTACTTTCATAAGAAGATTAATAAAGCTCTTTTGGAGAAGGTATTTTATTACTTATAGGGTGTAGGTTTACATAATATCGTATAGGTTTGTCTACGTCCGTAGCCCTTATCCCGTCTGGATTTCCCTATTTTTTATAGACCGTCTAAAGCCGTAAAAGTGCATGTTTTCTTGGTTCAAAAGGTTCAGTAAAAGGTTCAGTAATCTACTGAACCTCTATACTCCATTTATTAGACCTCATACATCAACAAGTTATGAGCAGATGTTCTCCTGCAACATCATTATATACTTCACATTTCCGGTCCGATACATCATAAACATGAACCACACCTTCCAGCACATCCGGAAACTCCAATTCATCAGTTAA
>JAILEL010000148.1 GCA_024687845.1 Eubacterium sp. | reverse complement strand
TGGTACTACCAACATGAGAGAGCTATTAGCAAAGCACTCCATATAGTACCGGTACGCTGTTTCGGATTAGCGGTATCATTGTCACGGACTCGCGGTACCGCTCGTCCGGATAGGCGGTCTTACGACCGCGGAATATTCATTAACTGTTTATTGTTATTGGGAGTTTGTTGTGTGGTTCTTTCTGGCTGTGAAGATTTTGATTCATATCTAAAATCGACATCTACTGATGCATCTGCTACTGATGCATCTTCATCAGATGCATCTTTAACAGATGCCACTTCAACTGATTCTGGAGAGGATTTTAGTTTGTGGTCTTTGTTTGGACTCTCTGATGAAGAAGAAACTGAAGAGGATAGGAAAGTAAGAGTTGTGAAAAGAGCTAAAAAATATATAAGTAGAAGCAGAGGGTATTCATATGAAGGATTGATTGAACAATTAGAATATGAAAAATTTACAAGTGAAGAAGCAATATATGGTGCTGATAACTGCGAAGCAGATTGGAACCAGGAAGCAGTAGAACAAGCTAAAAGTTATATAAGTAGAAGCAGAGGGTATTCGTATGAAAGATTGATTGAACAATTAGAATATGAAAAATTTACAAGTGAAGAAGCAACATATGGAGCTGACAACTGTGAAGCGGATTGGAACCTGGAAGTAGTAAAAAGGGCTAAAAATTATATAAGTGGTAGTATGGGTTTTTCGTATGAAGGATTGATTGAACAATTAGAATATGAAAAATTTACAAGTAAAGAAGCAACATATGGAGCTGATAACTGTGAAGCAGATTGGAACCAGGAAGCAGTAGAACAAGCTAAAGGTTATATAAGAAGTGGGGATTTTTCATATGAAGGATTGATTGAACAATTAGAATATGAAAAATTTACAAGTGAAGAAGCAATATATGGTGCCGATAACTGTGAAGCAGATTGGAATCAGGAAGCTATAGATTGTGCAGAAAGCTATTTGAGTTGGACTGATTTTTCGAGAAGTGAATTAATATCACAGTTGATTTATGAAGGGTTTTCTCAAGAACAAGCAGAAACTGCAGCAACAGCTAATGGTAAATAGATAGTTTATAAATTTACAGATATTAACGACCGAGTCTCAATCAAAGTAAGTTAATACTGTGATTTTTCTGAAAGTGATAAACTTAAATTTGAAAGATATAAAGATATAAAAAAATAATGCCTGATTTAGTAAAAGAATGGGATTATGACAAAAATGATATAGATCCCACTGAAGTTACAGTTGGTTCAACTAAAGAAATTTGGTGGAAGTGTAAATATGGACATGAGTGGAAACGGCAAATTTATGAGATGGCTATAAAAAAATCAAGCGTTAGATGCCCGATTTGTTACAAAAGTAATTGTAAAAGAGGTTAAGTATGGCGGAAAAAAACGGAGGCATTGCTATAGATTATGGAAGAACATATTCTGGTGAGAATTGGTAAAGAACGTTTTGAACATCCTAAAGATAATGAAGTACATCTTGTTGATGATCCGGCAGCAAATGCACTTCTTAATGATTTAGATAATTATCCTCATGCTTATGTTTTATCTTGTTGTATGGATCGACAGACGAAAGCAGAGAGGGCATGGATGATTCCTTTTAAGATTAAAGAGGCTACTGGCTCTTTTGAAATGAAAGATCTTACATTAATATCTGAAGAGGAATATAAGAAGATATTTGCGGAGAATAACCTGCATCGATTTAATGATGTAATGGCATCGGTATTCTATAATGCTGTTCAAAGAATTCATACAGTTTATCATGATGATGCCTCTGAAATATGGAAGGACAAGCCTGGGAGTGCTGAAGTAGTATATAGATTCTTGGAGTTTGATGGTGTTGGAATAAAGATTGCTACGATGGCAGCCAATATTCTGGCACGTCAGTACAGGGTTTCGTTCTCTGATTTTTATTCTATAGATGTTTCTCCGGATGTTCATGTTAAGAGAGTTATGTATAGAATGGGGCTTGTGGAAAAGGATTCAGATAATGATAAAATTATCTATAAAGCTCGTGAAATGAATCCAGAGTTTCCAGGTGTAATTGATTATTCTTTGTGGGAAATAGGACGTACCTGGTGCAGACCCAATGATCCCAATTGTGAAGAATGCATTGTTTTATCTGAGTGCCCTTTCTATAAAGGCGTGAAACAATAATAGCAGTTGGTGGAGCAGGAATTTGTATTATAAAAGAGCGTAGAAGTTTTATAACTCATTGTAAATATTTAGATTGTTTTATTACAATATGTTATAGTAGAAACTAATAACGTTTCGGAGGATATGCTCATGAATAAGAAAATCATAGT
>JAILEL010000136.1 GCA_024687845.1 Eubacterium sp. | reverse complement strand
TTCAGCGATTATGGACCAGTATGATCCTGAGAAAAAGGTTGGTCTTTCTGTGGATGAGTGGGGTAACTGGTTTACAGTAGAACCGGGAACTAATCCAGGATTTTTATATCAGCAGAATACTGTCAGAGATGCACTGGTAGCCGGTATAACTCTTGACATATTTAATAAGCATTCTGACAGAGTGAAAATGGCTTGTTTAGCACAGATGGTAAATGTCCTTCAGTCTGTAATTCTTACAGAAGGTGAGAAGATGCTGAGAACTCCTACATATCATGTATTTCATATGTATCGCTATCATCAGGGAGCTGAGCTTCTTGAAAGCTACATATCCGGAGCGGAGGAAACCGGTTCTGATGAATGGAAGATTCCTGCTTTACACGAGTCTGTATCTGTGAAGGATGGCGTAATAACAGCAACCATTAATAATCTTTCCTGTGATAAAGAGGAAGAATTAGAGGTGGATATCGCAGGTGCGGATAAATATGATATAATAGAAGCAAGGATTCTTACTGATGAAATGCATGCATATAATACCTTCGAGAATCCGGATAAGGTTATTGAAAAAGAGTATTCTGATTATAGTGTAGATGGCAATCTGGTTAAACTGGTTCTTCCACCTGCATCAGTAGTAGAGTTAAGATTTGATATACGAAAGTGAGAATGATATATGTTTTCATACGACAATACATTTTTTCGTATAATGACAAAGGTTGCGGATGTTTTTATAGTTAGTATTATGTGGATACTATTCTCGCTGCCTGTTGTAACGCTGGGGGCTTCAACCTCAGCGTTATATTATACGGTTCATAAGGTAATACTGGGCGAAAGAGGATATATTACGAAGGACTTTTGGAGAGAGTATACTAATCGTATGAAGGACTCTATAAAGTGCTCTGTTATTCTGGAACTAATTTTTGCCTTTTTGTTGTATGATATTGCATTTGTCAAAAATGTACTAGAGCAAAATGCAAATAGCTGGATTGGATTTATGTATTATACCTTTTATATATTGATTCTGATTCTTGTGGTTCTGTTTGTATATATATTCTGCTATAGAGCAAGATTTGAAATGAATTGGAAGGGATCATTATTAAATGGGCTAAGGTTTCTTTTTGCCAGCGGAGGTTGGGCGTTTCTTGTTCTGGCAGGCATAATCATTTCAATAATGATTGTAAGAGATATGCCATTCTTTATATTTTTTTTACCTGTACTAAATGCTATGTTGTGGGATTTTATAATGGAGAGGCAGTATTTGAAGGTTATGACTCCTGAGGAAGTCGAAGAGGTGAGAAGACAGAAACTTATTCGTCAGGGGAAATTCGAAGATGACATTGAAGTGCATGAAGATAATATCGAAGAGCATGGAAGCGACATTGAAGAATAAGAGGATAATTTAATATGGAAAAAAGTACAAGAGTATGCAGAAGATGCCTTACATATGATGAGGCAGAAGGGGCTGCAAAGGATATTGACAGATATCTTGAGAGACTTCATCCAGAGGATCTGGTTAGTGATGAAGTGTTTAAAGAAAGGATAGATATATGTCGTGGATGCAGTTATCTGCTTGGGACAACCTGTAATAAATGTGGTTGTTTTGTTGAATTCAGAGCAAATGTAAAACAGGGAAGCTGTCCAGATAGGAAATGGAAAAAATAAAAATGTTATATAAATTTTTAAAGGTGGAACTAAGTTTAAGTTCCACCTTTTTTTGAGGGTAACGATAATGGTAATATAAAAATAAAGGTTGTTTAAGGCAATATCTTGAAGAAGGATCCATTATCGTTATGAAGTTGGTTGGAAAGAGCTAATTTATCATTATCAATTGTTAGATAATAACCAGGTTTATAAACGCTTTCGAAGACTATATAGCCCTCCATTTCATTATCAGCTTTGTAAGTCTTGAAGGTTTGCTTTAAGGCTGTTTCTGAACCGGCATCAATATCCTGGGACAGCACAACCTTGTTTTCATCTGTTACTGTGATGAAAAGTCCTGTCTTATTCTCGGATTGAATAGAAACATATTCGGGATTCTCTTGATCTGCTTTACCAGGATTTATAACCCAGAGCTCATCTAAAGGAGAAGAGTCAGGATATAAACCAACGGATACGTTTAGATAAGGATATTCTTTTTCACTATATGGATTAATAAAGCTTTCATGTGCTATTTTAGCTCCGTCAGGAGTTTCTAGTGAGACAGCGTGGCCGGTGAGCCCACTGGTTGTTTCCTCCATAAATTGAACTGATCCATCATCATTCCATTTTAATTCAGTTATGCAGACGCTTCTTCTATATCCACTACCAGCTGGTAGTGCGCCATTATGATAAATAAAATAAGTTTTTCCTTTAAAATCTATAACTGCTTCGTGGTTAGTGTTAGAAGTCGTTGTGGGATTCATAAATGTACCGCCGTTTTTAATTTCTCCAGTTAAAAGATTGTCGGTTGTTATATATCCCATGCCTTCATGCCAGTTATATGCATAGAAAAGATAGTAATCCCCATAATATTCCCCCTGATCATTCTGTCTCCGGTAAATCCATGGGGCTTCAGTGAAGTACTCAATGTCCTTGGTGCGGTTTATTATATCTGCATCTTCAATTGACATACCACAGGTTATAGAGCCATCATTATTTTGATCTTTAATGGAAATCATATCTTCATTAAGCTCACAAACATAAAGAAGTGAATTTCCCCATGCAAGATATCTATGTTCTTCACCGGTTTCGTCGGAATCCACCCAGACTGTAGGGTCTATATCATTCCAATTATTTGTCTGAGGTTTTGTTATGACTCCTCTGACAAGGGGTTCTCCAATATCCACAAAAGGTCCTGTAGGGCTTTCGGCTACTGCTACACCTATGGATTGCTTTCCAGCTGTTTTTTTATCCCAGGAACAGAAATATAAATAATACAGATCCTGTTCTTTTTCAGAATCATAATGCTTTATGATCTGTGATGCCCAGGCACTGGTCGAATTAGAAGCCCAGCTGACATCACTCATATCCATTACTACACCCTCAGATTTCCAGTTCATCATGTCTGTTGATGAATAACAGAGATATTCGGGAATATGATAAGTCTTTTCAGATACTTCCTTATCGGTCGACATGTCGTGGCCTGTGTAAAGATACACAGTATTTCCATCAACAAAAGCAGATGGATCTCCACCATAGATCTGATTGTTTTTTTCATCCAGACCTTTTATTATCGGATTTCCTTCTGTTGTTATATCATTGATGATAGTTTCTTTTAAAGAAACTTCATCTGCCTGGGTTATAGCATCGCCAGAAGTATAAACATCTTCAGCGGAATCAGATGTGTTTTTATCTGATGAAGTTCCACAACCAGCGATGCTCAACGCAATACAGGTAGAGGAGGTCAGTAATATACCTATTTTTTTTATATAATTGTTTTTTATTCTAAACATGAATAGTCTCCAATAATTATATCTGATTAGATATTACATGTTTAAAAAATG